>CANKIV010000196.1 GCA_947482125.1 Alphaproteobacteria bacterium | reverse complement strand
GTCCCACCCGCCCTTGTTCGAGCCCAGCGTCGGGCGCTTCTATCGCGGCATGCTGGTGGAGGTACCGCTGCAATTGTGGGCGCTGCCGGGCAAGCCAACCCCGCGCGACCTTCATGCCGCGCTGGTCAAATCCTATCCAGACCGGCCCTTGGTCAAGGTCGCCTCGCTGGAAGATGCCGCCGCCGCCACCTCGCTGGACGCCGAAATCCTGGCGGGCGGCAACGGCGTGACCATCTATGTCTTCGCCAACGAAAAATCGGCGCAGGCGCGACTGGTCGCGGCCTTTGACAATCTGGGTAAGGGCGCCAGCGGCGCTGCGGTGCAGAATCTCAACATCATGCTGGGTCTGCCGGAAACCACCGGACTTTAATTTATGCTAGAAGCCGTCCCATGTTTCGGGGCTGGAAGGGCATAGGGGTGTGCATCGGTGTGGCGCTCGCGCTGTTCGCGGGGGCGGTGCTGTACGCGATTCATGCCTTGCCTGAGCCGCGCGGTTTTTCCGGACTCGAATTCGACGTCATGACGCCGGCCGCCGCCGCGCGCACGCCGATGCTGAAGCGCGGCGGGGCGCTGGTGACCAATGCGATGGCCAGCAGTCCCGCCGCCAGGGCCGGGATCGTGCCGGGCGAAGTGGTCGCCGCCATCGACGGCACCGTCATTCTTTCGGCGCGGCAGGCGTCCGATCTGGTGCGTGGTATGCGGGCGGGCGAACGCACAACGCTGACGCTGTACGACATCACCAGGGGGGAAGTGCGGCCCCGCGACGTGGCGCTTGTGTTCGACGCCGCGCCGCCGGTGGGCAAGAAGCTGTATGTCCATCCGCCGCGCACCCTGGCGAAAGAACCACTTTCCGTTCCCACCGTCGCCGCCAATGCCGCCTGGTCGAAACGGATTTTGCGAGGGCCCACCATCAAGCCGGTGCCGCTGTTCGGTCTGGGCGACGGCCCCTGCAACGGCTTCGCGCCCGAGGGCTGGAAAGTCGCCGGCCACCTGCCGGGCACTTTGCATGTCATGGCGAATTCCGGCTTTGCCCATGCCGTCCACCACAGCGCCGCGCTGGACGGCGCTGATCCGCAGGCTTTCGTCAAAGCCTATCTGGAAAAAACCTTCGGCGCCCCGGCGCTGCTGACTTCGCCTCAGGCACGGCCCTTCGGTTTTGTGCTGCAGGATTTCGGCAATCGCAAAGGCGGCGCGGGCTTTGTGCTGTATCGCATTACCGGCAGCCGCATCACCCTGTGGCTGGCCGCGATGCCCGGCAGCGAGGTCGGCTGGGGAAAACCGCTGGTGGGATCGGTGGCGCTGAGCTTGCGCTGCGCTTCGCCAACAAAGCCGCGCGATCCGGTGCTGCTGGCGACCGGCGTTTCCCTGCGCTGCATCAACGGCGCCTGCGAGGATACCGACTTCGCCGCCACCTATCTGACGGTGTTGCGCAAGGGCTATGTCCACAACATCAAGGGCGAGATGTTCCTGGTCAATCCACGCAAGGATTATTGGCAAAGCGGCGCCGAAGGCCCTGGTTTCTATCACCAGATCGGCGGCGAGAATGAAAAGCTGCTGCCGGGAAGAATAAACTAGCTGGCCTTGACCTTGACGTAGGTGCCGGGCGCATCGCCCATCACTTTCAGTCCGCCATCGCCGGGTTTGCGCGCGGGAATTTTCTTGCCCGACAGTTTGGACAGCCATTTGTCCCAATCGGGCCACCAGGAGCCCGCATGCTCGGTTGAACCAGCCCGCCAGGCTTCGATGTCTTTCGCGCCCTTGTCATTCGTCCAGTACTGATACTTTTTGGCCGCCGGCGGATTGATCACGCCTGCGATGTGGCCCGATCCGGCGATGATGAAACGCACCGGCCCGCCGAACAGCTGGGTGGATTTGAACACCGAGGTGGCGGGCGCGATGTGATCCTCGCGCGCCGACTGCAGATAGACCGGCACCTTCACCTTCGACAGGTCCAGCCTGACGCCCGCCATCTCCATCTTCCCGGTCGCAAGGGCGTTTTCCTTGTAGCACTGGCGCAAATACGACAGATGCAGCTTCTCCGGCATCCGCGTGGTGTCGCTGTTCCAATAGAGCAGGTCGAAGGGCATGGGCTGCTTGCCCAAAAGATAATTGTTGATCACGAAGGACCAGATCAAATCGTTGGCGCGCAGCATGTTGAAGGCGCCCGCCATCTTGGAGCCGGGCAGCACGCCGCCCTCGCTGTCCATCTTGGCCTTCAGCGCGTCCAATTGCGCTTCGTCCACGAAAACCGACAATTCGCCGGCTTCGGAAAAATCGGTCTGCGCCGCCCAGAAGGTGGCGGAATGAATCCGGTCGTCCCCCCTGGCCGCCATGTAGGCGAGGGTGGCGGCCAGCAGGGTGCCGCCGATGCAATAGCCGACGCAGTTGGGATCCTTCACGCCGGTGGCTTTCTCCACCGCGTCGAGGGCGGCGAAGATGCCGCCTTTCATATATTCCTCGAACCCGGCATCGGCCATGTCGGCATCGGGATTGACCCAGCTGACCAGGAAGACGGTGTAGCCCTGCGCGGTCAGCCAGCGCACGAAGCTGTTCTCGGGTCTGAGATCGATGATGTAGAACTTGTTGATCCAGGGTGGGAAGATCAGCAGCGGCCGTTCATAAACTTCCTCGGTCGACGGCGAATATTGCAGCAGCTCCATCACATCGTTGCGGAACACCACCTTGCCCGGCGCGGTGGCTATATTCTCGCCGATGACAAAACCGTCTGCCGACTGGCGGATGGAAAGCTCGCCTTGGCCGCGCTCGATATCGGCCAGGAGATTGTCCAGCCCCTTGACCAGGTTTTCGCCATTGGAGGCGATGGTCGCCTTCAGCACGTCGGGATTGGTCAGGGGAAAGTTGGTCGGCGCGAAGGCGTCGGCGAACTGGCGGGTGTAGAAGGCGACCCGGCCGCGCTCCTTCTCGTCCAGCCCGTTCAGCTTGCCGACCATGTCCTGCATGGCGTTGGCGGTCAGCAGATAGCTCTGCTTGATGAAGTCGAAAATCTCGTTCTGCTTCCACTCTTCGGCGCGGAAACGGCGGTCGCCGGGCGCGGGCTCCACCACCGACGGCGCTTCGCCGCCCAGCATGCGGCGCGCGGTGGATTCCCACAGCGTCATGACGTTGTTCCACCACTCCGCCTGTGCCTGCGCCACCTGATCGCGGTTGCCGCCCATCGCCTTGACCAGGTTCAGCATGGCGCCGGAGATGTTCAGGGGATCAAGGGGCGCGGCGGTATCGCGCCTGGCCATGCGGGCGATGAAGTCCACGAGCAGCTGCTGGCTCTTCACGCCGACCGTCAGCATGTTGCGGGCGAATTCCTGCGTGTTCAGCCCGTCCGGCGCCGCGCCTTGCGATTCGGGCGGCGGCGTATCTGTCTTTTTATCGGGGGCAGGGGCTTTGGACGGCATGGGCTTAAACTGTGATAGCCCGGCCACGGTGACAGCCGCAAGACAGCAACGGCTGGGGAAAAGCACCTCTATCGCGCTCAATTATCGCAATCATGGACGCGATTCGGGGGGCAAGCTGCTGGCGCAAAAGGCTTTGGCGCGGTATATCCTTCAGGCTGGGTTTGGCGCCGCGCAGCTGTGCGGCCGCAAGTGTCGGTGCTGGGAATCGGGAATTTTTGTATGACGAAACATTACGCGCGTCCTTTGGTGAACCTTGCCATCGTGCTGACACTCGCCACGGCGGCGAGCGGTTGCCAGACCATGTCCGACCTGGATCCCACCGGCCTCTTGGCCGACGACGAAGTTGCCGAAAGCCAGTTCCCAACCGACAGCGCCCAGCAGGCGGAAGCCGACGCCAACACCACCACCCCCGATCTGGCCGGCATTCCGGCGCGTCCCGCCGCCCCCGACACGGTGGCCCAGGCCGACACCGCCCAATCCGTCACCGCCGCTGGCGCCCAGGCCCAGTACAGCGCCGAAGCCTTGCGCGCCGGCACCGAGGCCACCGCGCCGCCGCCCGCCGCGAGCGACGCCAATGCCGCCCGCCAGGCGCTGGCCGCCAGCGATGCGCCGCCCACCACCTTCGCCGGCGATGCTCCGCCCAGCGCCGGGTCCGCCCCGATGGCCAGTGATGCGCCTCCCTCTGCCTCCGCTCCGGTTGCGGTGGCGTCCGCTGCGCCGCCGCCGTCCGCCGCGCCGTCGCCTCCTCCGATGCCGGCTCCCGCCCCCGTCGCCAGCGCCCCCATGGCCCCGCCGCCGGGTGCCGAGCCTGCCGTGCCGGCCGTTCCCATGACCGCCCCTGGCCGCATGGCCATGGTCAATCCCAGCGACAGCCAGCTGGGCTTCAAGCCGTCCAGCGCCCCGCCGCTCAATGCGTCCATTTCCCAGTGGGTTTCGCCGCCGATCCTGGCGCATTATCGCCAGACCGCCGCGCTGGCGGGCAGCGCCGGCACCGGAAGCCCGGCCGTGCCCGCGGTTCCGGCCACCGGCAGCGCCCGCGGCATGGGCGGCCCCACCATGTCGGGCGACGTGGTTGCCAATCTTGACGCCGTGCCGGGAACGCCAAAGGGCATGGCAGCGGCGATGAATGGCGGTATCCCGCCCACGGCCATTGTCTATTTCAGCGGTGACGGCACGGCCCTGCCGTCCAGCGCCCGTGCCCAGGTTCGCGACGCCGTGGCGGCCTTCCAGGCCAACGGCGGCACTGGCAGCGTCAAGGTTGTGGGCCATGCTTCCAGCCGCACGCCCAACATGCCGGTCGAGCGTCATCTGGAAGTGATTTTCCAGAAGTCGCAGGCCCGCGCCAATGCCGTGGCCCAGGCGCTGATCCGCGCCGGTGTTCCCGCCGACAAGGTAATCGTGGAAGCGGTGGGTGACAGCCAGCCGATCTATTACGAATCCATGCCCCAGGGCGAAGCCGGCAACCGTCGTGCCGAGATTTTCGTACAGGGATGAGGCCGTGGCGCGCGTCAGCGCGCGAGCATGTCCGGTGGACATGCGAGAACGGGCGAACGCCCCGAGCTTGGGCGAGGGGGCCGGAGAGCTGCCAACCCGGAATAACGGCCCCGCAATCT
>CANKIV010000195.1 GCA_947482125.1 Alphaproteobacteria bacterium | reverse complement strand
CGCCCAGAATGCGGTCTGAATTTTCCACGATCTGGCGGCGATTGGGATTGAGACTGTCAAAGGCCCCTGCCCGCACAAGATTTTCAAAGGCGCGCTTGTTGACCAGCCGAGGGTCCACCCGACGAGCGAAGTCGGACAGCGATTTGAACTTGCCGCCCTGCGCCCTTGCCTCAACGACATGGTCCATGGCCTGGCGGCCGACGCCCTTCACCGCCGCCAGCGCATAGAACACCGTGTTGGCGGCCGCATCGCAGGTGAACACCGCTTCGCTGACATTGATGTCGGGCGGCGCCACCTTGACGCCCAGCCTCTGGGCCTCCTGGCGGAATATGTTGAGGCGGTCGGTGTTACCGATATCCAGCGTCATGGAAGCGGCTAGGAATTCGACCGGATAGTTCGCTTTCAGATATGCGGTCTGGTACGCGACCTGGGCGTAAGCGGCGGCATGGCCCTTGTTGAAGCCATAGCCGGCGAATTTTTCCGCCTGCTCGAAAATGGTTTCGGCCACGTTGCGGGTGATGCTGCGTTCCGCCGCACCTTTCATGAATTTTTCGCGCTGCGGGATCATTTCCGCCGGAATCTTCTTGCCCATGGCGCGGCGCAGGATGTCGGCTTCGCCCATGGTGTAGCCGGCCAATTCGCGGGCGATGCGCATGACATCGTCCTGATAGGTCATCACGCCATAGGTTTCCTTCAGGATCGGCTCCAGCAGCGGATGCAGATACTCCACCGCCTCCTTGCCGTTCTTGCGGGCGATATAGGTGGGAATGGCGTCCATCGGGCCGGGACGATAGAGCGCCACCAGCGCCACCAGATCGTTGATGTGATTGGGCTTCATCTTGCGCAGCAGGTCGCGCATGCCCGCGCCTTCCATCTGGAAGACGCCGACGCTGTCGCCGCGGCTGAGCATTTCAAAGGTATGGGGATCGTCGAAGTCGATGGTCTGGGTGTGCAGCGCCACGCCGCGCTTCTTCAACAGCTCTTCGGCCTTGGCGATGACGGTGAGGGTCTTCAGGCCCAGAAAGTCGAACTTCACGAGGCCGGCTTTTTCCGCATCCTCATAGTCGAACTGCGTCACCGGCATGTCGGAGCGCGGATCGCGATAGAGCGGCAGGATCTCGTCCAGCGGACGGTCGCCAATCACCACGCCCGCCGGATGGGTGGAGGCGTGGCGGTAAAGACCTTCGATCCGCCCGGTGATCTGGAACAGCCGCTGGGCCATCGGCTCCTGTTCGGCGATCTGCTGCAGGCGCGGCTCGCTGTCCACCGCCTCCTGCAGGGAAATGGACTTGCCTGGCGGGTTGGGGATCAGCTTGGCGATGCGGTCCACCAGCCCCAGCGGCATCTGCAGCACCCGGCCGGCATCGCGCACGGCGGCGCGCGCCTGCAGCGAACCCAGCGCGATGATCTGCGCCACCCGGTCGGCGCCATACTTGTCGCGCACATAGCGCACCACCTCGTCGCGCCGCTCCTGGCAGAAATCGATGTCGAAGTCCGGCATGGACAGGCGTTCGGGATTGAGGAAGCGTTCGAAGAACAGGCCGAAGCGCAGCGGATCCAGATTGGTGATGTCCAGCGCCCAGGCCACCAGCGAAGAGGCGCCTGAACCGCGCACGCCGACCGGGATGCCGCGCCCCCGGGTCCACTTCATGAAATCCGAGACGATCAAAAAGTAGCCGGGAAAGCCCATGCGGTTGATGATGCCCAGCTCATACGCCAGCCGCTCATCATAGACGCTGCGTTCCGCCGCCAGCCTGGTCCCGGTCAACCGCCGCTCCAGTCCTTCGATGGCCTGCGCCTTCAGTTCGGCTTCCGCCGTCAATCCGGATTCCGGCACAAAAACGGGGAGGATCGGCTTGCGCTTCATCGGGCGGAAGGCGCAGCGGCGCGCGATCTCGACAGTGTTCTCGATGGCTTCCGGCAGGTCGGCGAACTTGGCCTGCATTTCCGATGGAGTCTTGAAGCGATGTTCGCGGGTAAGGCGGCGGCGGTCATCTTGCGAAACAAAGGCGCCATCCGCGATGCAGAGCAGCGCGTCATGGGCCTCGTACATGTCGGCGCGGCCGAAATGCACGTCATTGGTCGCCACCAGCGGCAGCTTCGCCGCATAGGCCATGTCGAGCAGCGAGTCTTCCGTGGCGCGCTCTTCCGCCAGGCCATGGCGCTGCAATTCGACATAGAGACGGGCGGGAAAGGCGGCGGCCATCTTGTTCAGCAGGGCCTTGGCCGCGTCCGGCTGGCCTTCCAGCAGAAGCTGGTTGACCGCGCCGCCCGGCCCGCCGGTCAGGGCAATCAATCCTTCGGAATGGGCGAAGAGTTTTTCCGCCTTTACATGCGGCCAGTCGCCGGCTTCCACATCCAGGTAAGCGGCGGACAGCAGCTTGGTCAGGTTTTGATAGCCCACCTCGTTCTGCACCAGCAGCGGCACATGCGGCGGCTTCTTGCGCGATCCGGTCTGCAGCGGGCTGCGGGGCGCGAACTCCACCGACAGCAGCGCGCCGACGATGGGCTGGATGCCGGCCTTGGCCAATGTGTCGGCGATCTCATAGACGCCGAAGAGATTGTTGGTGTCGGTGACCGCCGCCGCCGGGCTGCCGGCTTCGCGGGCCAGCTCTGCCAGTTCCTTGGGGCGAACCGCCCCTTCCAGCAGCGAATAGGCGCTTTTCACGCGCAGATGGACAAAGGACGCCATGGTGGTCTCCCGAGGGTCAGCGGCCAGTATCGCCCGTCAGGCCCCGATATTGGCGCTGCTCAGCGCCCTATCCACAGCGATCAGGTGGTGGAGCCCAGGAAGACATGGGCGCCGCTGGCCAGGACAAAGGCCGACACCATGAACAGAATAAGCCCCGCGCCCGCCGCCGCATCCTTGATCCACATGATCGCCGTCTCCCTCTTGGTCGAGTTTTGTTCTAGTTTGGTTCCATCCAGAACGCAAGAACAAAAGGTGACCAAATTTCCTTGAACGCGCGAGGCGTTGCACCAGTAAAGCGGATGGCGCTGATAGCTCATGCCAAGACAAGCCTTTGCCGCCGCAGTGGTTTCGGCGTCACGGAAAGATCGCAGGCGTTAACACGGGGCCGCGCCAGACGTTAACGCGGCAACTGCGTACCTTCGATCAGCTTGCCCTGATGCAGCAGCAAGGCCCGGTCCATGCGCGATGCCAGTTCGAAATTGTGGGTGGCGATCAGCGCCGCCAGGCCTTCGGCACGGGTGATGGCGATCAGGGCGTCGAACACCCCGCCCGAGGTGCGCGGGTCGAGATTGCCGGTGGGTTCGTCGGCCAGAAGAATGCGCGGGCGGTTGGCCAGGGCGCGGGCGATTGCGACGCGCTGCTGCTCGCCGCCGGACAGTTGGGACGGCAGATGCGCCAGCCGCTTGCCCAGCCCCATGACCTCCAGCAGCCGCTTGGCTTCCACCGCCGCGGCCGCGCGGGACACGCCGGCGATCATCTGCGGCAGGATCACATTCTCCAGGGCGTCGAATTCCGGCAGCAGGTGATGGGCCTGGTAGACGAAGCCGACCTTCTCGCGGCGGATGCGGGTGCGCTCCTGATCCGCAAGCTTCGAGGTCGCCACGCCTTCAATGGTGATCTCGCCGCTGGTGGGCGCTTCCAACAGGCCCGCAATATGCAGCAGCGACGACTTGCCCGCGCCTGATGGGCCCACCAGCGCCACGATCTCGCCCGGCTTCAGGGTCAGCGACAGGCCGCTGAACACTTCCAGCTGGCCATCACCCTCCTTGTAGCGGCGGGTGATGTTCTCAAGCTTCAGGACCTCATCCATGGCGCAGCGCCTCGACCGGATCGAGCCGCGCAGCCCGCCACGAGGGATACAAAGTGGCCAGGAAGGTCAGCACCAGCGCCATCGCCACCACCGCCGCCACTTCGCCCGGGTCCATCTTGGCCGGCATGCGCGACAGGAAATAGACGGTAGGGTCGAACAGGGTCTTGCCGGTCAGGCTGGAGAGGAACTGGCGGATATTCTCGATATAGGTGCAGAACAGCAGCCCGATCACCAGGCCGATGATCGTGCCGACCACCCCGATGCTGGCGCCGGCGATGAAGAAGACCCGCATCATGGCGCCGCGCGTCGCCCCCATGGTGCGCAGGATGGCGATGTCGCCGCTCTTGTCCTTCACCAGCATGATCAGCCCGGACACGATGTTCAGCGTCGCCACCAGTATGATCAGCGACAGGATCAGGAACATGGTGCTGCTTTCCACTTCCAGCGCCTGGAGCACGGTGTTGTTGAGCTGCTGCCAGGTGACCAGCCGGGTCTGCGGCCCCGCCGCCTTGGCGACCTGCGGCACCAGCGCAAGATCGGCTTCCGGGTCGCGGACCATCAGCTCGATGCCGTTCACCGCATCGCCGGTGTTGAAGTAGAGCTGCGCCTCGCCCAGCGGCATGAAGATGTAGTTGTTGTCGTACAGCGTGTTGCCGATACGGAATGTGCCGATCACGTGATAGGTCTTGATCCGCGGCGTGGTGCCGAAGGGCGTGACATTGCCGCGCGGCGAAATCAGGGTAATGTCTCCGCCCAGCCGAAGGCCCAGCTTGTTGGCGAGTCCCTGGCCGATGATGACCGATTCATCGCCTTCGAAATATTGCAGGGCGCGGGGGGAAAGCTTTTCCACCAGGACTTCGACATTGGCCAGATCGCCGCGCCGGATGCCGCGCACCAGCACGCCGGCATTGGCGCCGTTCTGGCTGGCCATCACCTGCCCGTCCACGATGGGCACGGCGCGGGTGACCCCAGTGATGGTCTTGATGCGCGCGGTAACGGCGTCGTAATCGGCCAGATTGCCCATCTGGGACTGGACGGTGATATGGCCTGACAGGCCAAGAATGCTGCGCAGCAGTTCAACCCGGAAGCCGTTCATAACCGACATCACGATGATCAGGGTGGCGACGCCCAGGGCGATGCCGATCAGCGAAAACAGCGAGATCACAGAAATGAAGCTTTCCTGCCTCTTGGCCCGCAGATAGCGTGCGGCGATCATCCATTCGAACGGCGCAAAAATGCCGGTCCTGGG
>CANKIV010000194.1 GCA_947482125.1 Alphaproteobacteria bacterium | reverse complement strand
CTGGAGAAACCGCTCGCCATGCCGGGCCAGGGCCTTTTCGATTCGGCGAATGTCGATCAGGTCGTTTCCCAGTCCAAGTATCATGTCCGCGCTTCATCCATGAGACGTCGCATGGTGCGGATGGATTCGTCCAATCCGATGAACACCGCCTCCCCGATCAGGAAATGACCGATGTTCAGTTCGCGTATCTGCGGAATCGCGGCAATGGCTTTCACATTGTCATAGGTCAGGCCGTGACCGGCATGAACTTCCAGGCCCAAGGACTCACCGTAGGCGGCGGCGACTCGGATTTTCTCCAGCTCCGCCTCGCGCGCCGCGCCGCTGGCATGGGCATAGGCGCCGGTGTGCAATTCCACCACCGGCGCGCCCAGGGCTTTGGACGCGTCAAGCTGGCGGCGATCGGGTTCGATGAACATGGAAACGCGGATATGCGCGCCGCCCAGCGCGGTGACGATGGGCTTGAGCCGGTTGTGCTGCCCGGCGGTGTCGATGCCGCCCTCGGTCGTACGCTCTTCGCGTTTCTCCGGAACGATGCAGGCGGCGTGCGGACGCGCCTTCAGGGCGATATTCAGCATTTCATCGGTCGCCGCCATTTCCAGATTCAAGGGGATGGTCAGAGTCTGTGACAGCCGCAAGATGTCGTCGTCGGAAATATGGCGTCGGTCTTCGCGAAGATGCGCCGTGATGCCGTCGGCGCCCGCGGCCTGCGCCAGTTGCGCGGCGCGTACCGGATCGGGGTTGTCGCCGCCGCGCGCATTGCGCACCGTGGCGACGTGATCGATGTTGACGCCGAGCCGCAGCTTGGTCACGCAAGCCCTCGGGAACCCGGTTTCACGGCGGGCTTGTTGCGCAGATGCGGCGGCAGCTTGTCGGCGGGCCAGGCCTGAACTTTCCATTCCGCCAGTGCGATCAGCGGCACGCCCACCTTGGCCTTGCCGCCCGACCGGTCGATCAGGCAGCAGGCCGCGACAACCTTGGCGCCGGTCGCCTTGATGGCGGCGATGCACTCGCGCGAGGACACGCCGGTGGAAATGATGTCTTCCACCATCAGCACCTTCTGACCTTTCTTGAGGGTGAAGTTGCGGCGCAGCTGGAACTCGCCATCGACCCGCTCGACATACATGGCGGGAAGACCCATCTGCCGGCCCATCTCATAGCCCGGCACGATACCACCCACCGCCGGCGAGACGATGGCGGTGATTTCGTCCGTCACTTCCTTCTTCACCTTGGCGGCCAGCGCCTTGCACAATTTGGCGGTGCGCCTGGCGTCCTGGAACACCAGCGCCTTCTGCAGGAATTTGTCGGAGTGCAGCCCCGAGGACAGGATGAAATGACCCTCGAGCAACGCGCCCGACTTTTTGAATTCGTTCAGCACCTGATCAACGTTCACTGCACACTCTCCGCTTCGCGCACGCGGTCAACCGATTCGACCGCATCGGATACGCGTAGCGCGCCCAGGATATTCTGCAAATGCGCCACGTCGCGCACCTCGATATCCACGGTGAATTCGAAGAACAGCGGATTGCGGCTGGTCACTTTCATGTTGAAGATATTGCCATCATTGGCAGCAATGGCGGTCATTACTGTCGCCAGGCTCCCCGGCGCGTTCTTCACGCGCACCGCGATGCGCGCCACCGACAGGCCCATGTCGGACGCGCCCAGGCCCCAGCCCACATCCAGCCAGTCGTCCATGTTCTGCGCCTTGTCCAGCTCGGCGCAATCGATGGTGTGCACCACCAGCCCCTCGCCTGGCGCGGTGATGCCGACGATGCGATCACCCGGAAGCGGGTGACAGCACTGACCGAGCGTGTAGGAAATGCCTTCGGTCAGGCCGCGAATGGATATGGGCTTGACCTCGCCCGGCACGGATTTCTTGACAGCTTTTCCGGTGCGCTTGAGCTCGGGATAGACCGCCTGCAGCACCTCATGGCCGCGCAGGGCCCCGCGGCCGACATCGGCATAAACGTCTTCCGCCTTGGCAAGGCGCAGTGTCTTGGCCACGCCCTCGATCGCTTTTTCCGTCAGTTCGCGCTTTTCGTCGGCAAAGGCCTTTTCCAGGATCTTGCGGCCGAAGCGGACATGCTCGTCGCGCTGGGCATGGCGCAGAAAACGGCGAATTTCGGCGCGAGCCCGGCCGGTGACCACGAACTGTTCCCACATCGGCGACGGCGTGGAGTCCTTGGTGGTAATGATTTCCACCTGATCGCCATTCTTCAGCGGCGTGTGCAGGGCGACATG
This sequence comes from Alphaproteobacteria bacterium, assembly GCA_947482125.1. GTDB lineage: Bacteria > Pseudomonadota > Alphaproteobacteria > Micropepsales > Micropepsaceae > Rhizomicrobium. The sequence goes on along the minus strand of CANKIV010000194.1, from coordinate 2,816 downwards.
ATTGCCGTTGACCTTGGCGCCCACCGCGCTGTTGCCCATGTCAGTATGCACTGCATAGGCAAAATCGATCGGCGTGGCGCCCTTGGGCAGCGAGATCAGCGAGCCCTTGGGGGTGAAGCAGAAAACCTGGTCCTGGTACATGGCCAGGCGCGAATGTTCGAGCACTTCCTCGGCGCTGTCACCGCGCTCCAACAGGTCCACCATGTCCCGCAGCCAGCCATAGGTGACGCTGTCTTCCTTGCCGGCCCCGGAGCCCTCAGGCACATGCTCGCGGTAGCGCCAGTGAGCGGCCACGCCGCGTTCGGCAATGTCGTGCATGTCCTGGGTGCGGATCTGGATTTCCACCCGCTGCTTTTCCGGCCCGATCACCGTGGTGTGAATGGAGCGGTAGCCGTTGGGCTTGGGGGTGGAGATGAAATCCTTGAAGCGCTCCGGCACCATCTGCCAGCTGGTATGGATGATGCCCAGCGCCCGGTAGCAATCGGCCATCGAGCCGACGATGACGCGGAACCCGAAAATGTCTGACAGCTGTTCGAAGGACAGTTTCTTGGTCTGCAGCTTGCGCCAGATCGAAAAGGGGCGCTTGCCGCGGCCATAGACCCAGGTCTCCATGCCGTGTTCGGCCAGCTTGCGCTTGATCTGGTCGGCGATGCGCCCGACCCGGTCGCCGCCCACCATGTCGAGGCGGGCAAAATGGGTGACGATGGAATTGCGCGCCTCGGAGTCCAGCTCCGCGAATGCCAGGTCTTCCAGCTCCTCGCGCATGTTCTGCATGCCGATGCGGCCCGCCAGCGGGGCATAGATGTCCACCGTCTCCTGGGCGATGCGGCGGCGCTTGTCGGGCTTGTCGATGTAACCGAGCGTGCGCATGTTGTGCAGCCGGTCGGCCAGCTTGACCAGCAGCACCCGGATGTCGCTGGTGATGGCCAGCATCAGCTTGCGGAAATTCTCCGCCTGCTTGGTGCGTTCGGAAAAGACTTCCAGCTGGGACAGCTTGGTGACGCCGTCCACCAGATTGGCGATCTCCTCGCCGAATTTTTCTTTCACATCCTCATAGGTGACCAGCGTGTCTTCGATGGTGTCGTGCAGCAGCGCGGTGACGATGGTGGGGACATCGAGCTTGAGGTCGGTAAGGATGGCCGCCACTTCCAGCGGATGGGCGAAATAGGGATCACCCGAGGCACGGAACTGCTTGCCGTGCGCCGTCATGGCATAGACATAGGCCTTGTTCAGCAAGGCCTCGTCGGCGGCGGCGTCATAGGCGAGCACCCGCTCGACCAGATCGGTCTGGCGCATCAGCCGGCGGCGACTGCGCGCGGGCGCCGGCACGGGAACCGGCTTGGCGGGCTTTTCAGCCGCTGTGACAGGGGTGGGCGGGTTCATCCGCCCAAATATAGGCAGATAAACTGGAAATCAGAACCTAAAGCAGACCTAAAACGCCCGGATTTCCGGCAAACTACTCTTCGTAGTCCGCTTCCGGCTCCGGCTGCGGCTCGGCGCGGCGCTGGGCTTCGGTGGTCAGGGCCCGCAGCAGTTCTTCCTCGGTGACCTGGCGATGCGAGGGATCCTCGCGGTCGTCGGCCTCGGGGCGGGCTTCTTCCGGTTCGTCCACTTCGGCATGCTTCTGCAGCGAGCGGATGTAATCTTCCTTGGAATCTTCCGGCTTGATCAGCTTGGCGGCGATTTCGCGCAAAGCCACAACGGGGTTCTTGTCACGGTCGCGTTCCAGCATCGGCTCGGCGCCGCCCGAAAGCTGGCGGGCGCGGAAACCCGCGGCCAGGACCAGATCGAAGCGGTTGGGAATCTTGTCGACGCAATCTTCGACGGTGACGCGAGCCATGGAAAATCCTTCAAGTTCAACAGGTTAGCAGCCCGAAAAGCCGCAAACTCCGGGAGATGGCGCGGGAATAACAGAAAAAACCGGGCTAGGCGAGCTTTTTGGGAGGCTCGTGGTCCGGCAGCCCCACCAGGAGTTCCCTTGCCCCCTGCCCCAAAACCGGATGCCGCCAGCCGGGGGCAACCTCCCCCAGGGGGACAAGGACAAAGCTGCGCTCGACCAATCGCGGGTGCGGAAGATGCACCGCCCCGGTCATGACCTTTCCGTCATGATCAATGAGATCAAGATCCAGCGTCCGCGGCGCATTCGGTGCGGAACGCATCCGCCCGAACTCAGTTTCCACACCATGCAAAAGATCCAGAAGTTCAACGGGTTGGAGAGTCGTCTTTGCGATGGCGACCGCGTTGACGAAGGGCGGATCGGCCGCATCCGGCCAGGCCGGCGTTTCATAGAAGGACGAAACCGACAGGATATTCACACCCAACTGCTCCAGCCGGGCCAGCGCGCGTTTCAGCGTTTCGGCCGGCGGACCGGCATGGGACGCAAGATTACCGCCTAAGGCGATCAGGATCATGGGCCCGCACCAGACAATAAGGTGCGCCGCCCTTCAGATGTGTTGGAGGTCATATGCTTTTTTATCCGGCCGAGAAGCTCGCATTGTTCATCGACGGCGCCAACCTGTATGGCGCGGCCAAGGGGCTGCAGTTCGACATCGACTATAAACGGCTGCTGGAATTGTTCGCGCGCAAAGGCACATTGGTCCGCGCCTTTTACTACACCGCCGTGGCGGAGGACCAGGAGTTCTCGCCCCTGCGCCCCCTGGTGGACTGGCTGGATTACAACGGCTTTTCGGTGGTGACCAAGCCGCTGAAGGAATTCACCGACAGTCAGGGCCGCCGCCGGGTCAAGGGCAACATGGACATCGAACTGGCCATCGACGTGATGGAAATGTCGGGCTGCGTCGATCATGTCGTGATCT
>CANKIV010000193.1 GCA_947482125.1 Alphaproteobacteria bacterium | reverse complement strand
TGCGCTAACCAAGCCGCATGCGCTTTTCCTTCCGCAAAGAACCGGCGCCGCGCTGGGTGGATGGTGCCGATCTGCACTGGACGCCCGAAGAGCCGCTGTTTTACGGCTCCGGCTTTGCCTCGGATGAAAGCTTCGGCAATTTCGCGCGGGGCCCGGCGCCGGAGCGCGTTGTCCCGCGCAAGGCCGCCAACACCAGCCACGCGCCGAATCTGCTTCTGGTTCGTCTGGGCATCGGCATGGCTCAGGGTCTTGGCCTGTATGCGCTGCTGCAATTGCGCGCCGCCGGGGCCTGGCCGGGCAGCGATCCCTATCTCTTCGCCGCGCTGGCGCTGGCCGGACTCTTTTCTCCCCTGGTGCTGTTGGAGGGACTTGGGGAAATTCCCACCACCTTGCTGCTGCTCTGGACCGGCATCGTCGCCGCCCTGCTCGCCAGCCTGGGCCTGTATCACCACTGGCGCATTCAGGGGCCGGAGCAGGCCCATGCCGGCCTCGCATTGGTTTTGCTCACCGGCCTGATGCTGGTGACGGCGCAAGCCCTGCTGCGCGCGGCCGTGCGCGACGGCAAAGTCTTCGCCGGCTATCGCGCCAGCTTTGACGCGGCCTGGACCTTGATCGCGCGCCTGGCGGTATGGCTGCTGATCACCGGCCTGGTGTGGGCGCTGGTGGGATCGGGCAACAGCCTGTTCAACTGGCTTCGGGCAAACTATCCGATGCTGCGCCTGACCATGGAGCCGACGCTGCTGACCCTGCCGCTGGTGGGATTTGTCAGCGCTGGCGCGCTGCATCTCACCGCCACCGACGCATGGCCGCGCCGTCAGGCCAGGAATGCCCTGCTCGCCTGCTGCACCGTGGCGCTGCCGATTCTGGTCATCGTATCCGCCGTCATCGTCATCGCCTGCCTGCGACTGGGCCCGCCTGTGATGGCCTTGTCGCTGAGCCTGGCGCTGCTTTTGGTGATCGCCATCAACGCCTCCTATCGCGGCGAAAGCCCACGGGGGAAATGGCGCAAATACCCGGAATTCGCCGCCGCCTTTTTGAGCGTCGCATTGGTGGGAATGGCATGGGCGGCGCTGCAGGCACGGGTGACGGAATTCGGCTGGACCTCGGCGCGCATCTATGCCGGCGCGACGCTGGCGCTGCTGGGCCTGTACGGGTTTGGCTACAGCGCCGCGGCGCTGATCTCCATCGGCGGTGGACGCTGGATGCAGCGCATCGAGCCGGTCAACCGGGTGATGGCCCTGCTGCTGATGGCCGTCTGCCTGGCGCTGGCCTCACCCCTGGCCGATCCGCTGCAGCTGGCGGTGACGGCGCAGACCGCGCGGCTTCAGACCGGCAAGGTCGATCCCGCTGTGTTTGATTTCGACTATCTGCACCGCGAGGGCGTGCGCTTCGGCCAGCAGGCGCTGGCGGCCATGGCCCAAAGCGGCTCGCCCGAAATCGCGCGCGACGCCGCCGTGACCCTGGCTTCGGCGCGGGGCGGCGATGTCCCCACGCCGACGGAAATCGGCGCCAATATCACCGTGCACACGGCAGGGGCGCGGCTGCCCTCGTCGCTGCTGGTCCAGGACTGGATGGCGGCAGGCCCCAATGTTCCGCCCTGCCTGACGAGGCCGGCGCTGTCCTGCGATGCCTGGTTCCTCGATCTGGACCGGGACGGGGCGAACGAAATCCTGCTGGTCTATGGCACCGAGGCGCGCTGGTGGGCGGCGGTGCTGAAAGAAAACCTGCAGGGCTGGGCCGCCGCTGCGGCGTTCGCCTCGCCCTCCTGCCGCGGCACGCTCGCGGCCCTGCGCAGTGGCCGTTTTGCCCTGGCGGACCCCCTGCCCGGCTGGCGCGATCTGCTGGTGGCCGGCATGCGGATCAGCGCCAAGCCAGCGCAAACAGCCGAGCTGCCTTGCCCGGCTTTGACTTCGACAAACCCTAACTAAGCCGCTATTAAGCCCGCGATTTTCGCGAGTTCTCATGCCCGTCACCGCCCTGATCGATTACGGCTCCGGCAACCTCGCCAGCGCGGCGAAGGCCCTGGCGCGCGCCGCCAACGGTTCATCGGAAATCGTCACCACCGCCGATCCGGAAATTGTGCTGACCAGCGAGCGCGTGGTGCTGCCCGGTGTCGGCGCCTTCGCCGATTGCATGAAGGGCCTGTCCGCCATCCCCGGCATGGTCGAGGCGTTGCGCGAAAAAGTGTTGAAGGAAGGCGCGCCATTTCTTGGCATCTGCGTCGGCATGCAGCTCCTGGCCACGGTGGGCGTGGAGTTCGGCCGCCATGCCGGCCTGGGCTGGATCGCGGGCGAAGTGGTCAAGATCACCCCCGATGATCCGGCGCTGAAGATTCCCCATATGGGCTGGAATGAACTCAAGTTCGAGCAGCCGCATCCGCTGCTGGACGGTATCGCGCCCGGCGCGCATGCCTATTTCGTCCATAGCTTTCAGCTTGTCCCGGTGCTGCCGGATGACCTGATTGCCACCACCGATTATGGCGGGCCGCTGACCGCCATGGTGGGCAACGAGAATATCGCTGGCACCCAGTTCCATCCGGAAAAAAGCCAGGCGACCGGCCTGAAGCTGCTGGAAAACTTTTTGAAGTGGCGTCCATGATCATTTTCCCCGCCATCGATCTGAAGGACGGCGTCTGCGTCCGGCTGAAGAAGGGCGTGATGGCGGACGCCACGGTGTTCAACACCGATCCCGGCGCGCAGGCGCGGGAATTCGCGGCGCAGGGATTTCATTGGCTGCATTGCGTGGATTTGAACGGTGCCTTCGCCGGCAGGAGCGCCAACACGGAGGCGATCAAATCCATCCGTGCCGCCATCGACCTGCCGATCCAGCTCGGCGGCGGGATCCGCGACATGGCCGCGGTCGAAGGCTGGCTGGCGGCCGGCATCACCCGCGTCATCCTGGGCACCGCCGCCCTGACCGACCCCGAATTCGTCAAAAGCGCCGCCCGCGCCTTTCCGGGTCGGATCGTGGTGGGCGCCGATGCCAAGGGCGGCAAGATTGCCACCCAGGGCTGGGCCACCGTCTCCGAACTGACCCCAATCGAGCTGGGCAAGCGTTTCGAGGATGCCGGGGTCGCCGCCATCCTGTTCACCGACATTGACGGGGACGGGCTGCTCAAGGGGGTAAATGTCGGGGCCACGGCGGCGCTGGCCCGCGCCCTGTCCATCCCGGTCATCGCCTCGGGCGGGGTCGGGTCCATCGCCGATATCGAGGCTTTGATCGCGGCCAGGGAGCCGGGCATAGAGGGCGTGGTGGTTGGCCGGGCGCTGTATGACGGGCGGATTGATGTCGCCGTCGCGCTGGCTACGGCCGGCGCAAATTAACCATTCATTTACAATAGGTTGAGGCGCTTAGGCGGGCCTGTTCAAGCGCCGCGCGAGGTCGTCCAGCTGTTCCAGGGATTTGTAGGTGATGCGGATTTCCCCACCTTTATCCCCTTTGTGGATAACTTGAACCTTCAGGCCCAAGCGATTGGAAATACTGGCTTCCAGGTCGGCGATGTTGGGATCCTTGCGGGGTTTTCCACCGGGCTTCTTCTTGGCCGCTGAACGCTGTTCGGCCTGGCGCACCGTCAGCTCTCCGGCGATCAATTCCCGCGCCCGGGCCTCCGGGTCGGCGGTCCCGAGCAGTGTTCGGGCATGGCCCGCCGTCAGCTTGCCCTCCCGCACCCAGGCCTTCACCTGTTCGGGAAGCTGCAACAGCCGGATGGTGTTGGCGACATGGCTGCGGCTCTTGCCGACCTGCTGGGCCACCTGTTCCTGGGTCCGGGCGAACTTGGTGATCAGCTCCTGATAGGCGGCGCCCTCTTCCAGGACGTTGAGATCGGCGCGCTGGACATTCTCGATGATGGCGATTTCCAGCGCCTGGTCGTCGGCCATCTCGCGCACCACCACCGGCACGTCGTGCAGTTTGGCGATCTGGGCGGCGCGCCAGCGGCGCTCCCCCGCCACGATCTCATAGCGGTCGGCGCCAAGGGGCCGCACCAATATGGGCGACAGCACGCCCTTCTCCTTGATCGAGGCTGCCAGATCGGCGAGCGGCTGTTCGTCGAAGGTCTTGCGCGGCTGGTAGCGGCCCGGCTGCAGGAACGCCACCGGCAAGGTCCGGGTGTCTTTTTTGGAGACCGGTTCGCCCTTCACGGCGGCGGCTTCGTCGCCGATCAGCGCCGAGAGTCCGCGCCCCAAACCGCGCGGACGATCCTGCGGGGGAGGGGTCATGCCGCGGCCCTGATCCGTTCGCGCTGGATCAACTCGCCCGCCAGCTTGATGTAAGCTTGGCTGCCGGGACAGCGCAGATCGTAAACCAGCGCCGGCACGCCATGGCTCGGAGCCTCGGAAACACGCACGTTTCTGGGGATCACGGTGGTGTAGACTTTTTCGCCCAAGGTCTCGCGCACGTCGGCGGCGACCTGGTCGGACAATTTGTTGCGCTTGTCGAACATGGTCAGGACGATGCCCTGGATTTCCAGCGTGGGATTCAATTTCTCGCGCACCAGCTCGATGGTCTTCATCAGCTGGCTCAAACCTTCCAGCGCGAAGAACTCGCATTGCAGCGGCACCATCACCGCATCCGCCGCCGCCATCGCGTTCAGGGTCAGCAAGGTGAGGGACGGCGGGCAGTCGATCAGGATGTAGGAAAATTCATTTCTTCCGTGTACGGAATATTCCTCCAGCGCGTCCTTCAAAATGAAATTGCGCCGGGGCATGTCGGCCAGTTCCAGCTCGGCGCCGGACAGGTCCACCGTCGCCGGGACGAGGGAGAGGCCGGGAATGCGGGTGGCGACAATGGCTTCATCCAGCCGGGCCTGGCCGGTCAGGACTTCGTAGGTGGTGAGCTTGCGGTCCTGGCGGTGGATGCCCAGCCCGGTCGAGGCATTGCCCTGGGGGTCGATGTCGATCACCAGGGTCGGCTCGCCCACGGCGGCCAGGGCCGTGCCCAGATTGATCGCGGTCGTGGTCTTACCGACGCCACCCTTTTGATTGGCGACGACCAGAATTCGCGGTTTTTTGGGGTTGGACATGACGGGGACCCAGTTCTCTCACGGTCACTATAGCACCCGACGGGTCGGTCTGGCTTGGGACCTGAGACACCTTCATGTTCCAATATTTGGTGGCTTC
>CANKIV010000192.1 GCA_947482125.1 Alphaproteobacteria bacterium | reverse complement strand
GAAATGCTTCGCACCCCGAACTTCGGCCGCAAGTCGCTGAACGAGATCAAGGCTGTTCTCGCGGAAATGGGCCTGCACCTCGGCATGGAAGTGCCGGGCTGGCCGCCTGAGAATATCGAAGATCTCGCCAAGCGTTACGAAGACCAATACTGATCTTTTAGAAAGTCACTCCCATGCGTCATGGCAATCAAGGCCGCAAGTTCAACCGCACCGCCTCGCACCGCAAGGCGATGTGGGGCAACATGACCGCCGCGCTGATCAAGCACGAGCAGATCAAGACCACCTTGCCGAAGGCGAAAGACCTTCGCCCGGTGATCGAGAAGCTGGTGACCCTGTCGCGCCGCGGCGCCAAGGATCTGCACGCCCGCCGCCAGGCGCTGGCCCAGATCAAGGACGCCGATCAGGTGACCAAGCTGTTCGACGTGATCGGCCCGCGTTACACCGGTCGTCCGGGCGGTTACACCCGCGTGCTGAAGGCCGGGTTCCGTCACGGCGACAATGCCCCGATGGCGATCATCGAGTTCATCGACCGGGACGAGAGCGCCAAGGGCCAGGATTCGGGTCCGGTCGAAGTGGACGCCGAGGCGGAAGCCTGATTTTTGCCAAAGTCGGCACTAGATTAAAGGGCGGCAGCGATGCCGCCCTTTTTCGTTCCGGAACGTTATCTGTCTGATTTGAAACGTTTCGAGAGGTACTGCCGATGCGCAATTATCTGATTTTGCTTCCCCTTCTGGCGGTTGCCGCCTGCGGCCCCCGAGATGCTTGCGAAGCCCCGCCCCAACCCAAGCTCCTGGCGGTCAAGGACCTGACCCTGGTGCAGAAGGCCGATGCCATGGGCGTACCGCCGTCCCAGGTGCCTGGGGACGCCGCCGGCGGCCCGGCCTTCGACGCCTATGTCGTCCGCCAGAACGAGGCGGTTCAGATCGGCTATTGCGTCGACAACGAGGCCTACAAGGCGCGCGCCATGAAGGACGAGATGAGCACGGTAACCCGCGCGGTGATGGCGACCTGCAAGGTCAGCAACGAGTCCGACGTATTGGCGACCGTATTGAAATATCGTAACTGCGCGCAGGGCAACAAATAGAGCAGAGTATTGGGTGCGTTTGAGACTGTCCGAAGGCTGGGTGTGATGAAGAAGATTTCGATTGCCGTGGGCGCCGCCGCCCTGGTTGCGGTTGCGATTTATGCTGTTCCCGCTTTGACGCAGGGCGCGCCGCGCCAGCAGCTGGAAGCGCCGGCGCCGCGCGCGCTTCCCGCAGCGCCAGCCATCGCGCCATCGTCGATGGGCCAAGTGCAACTGACCTTCGCCCCGGTGGTCAAGCGCGTCATCCCGGCGGTGGTGAATGTCTATGCCCGCACCGTGGCGCAGGTTCAGGCCAATCCCTTCGCCAACGATCCCTTCTTCTCGCAATTCTTCGGCGCCACGCCGGAAATGCGCCAGCGGGTGCAGCAGAGCCTGGGCTCCGGCGTGATCGTGCGCGCCGACGGCATTATCCTGACCAACAATCATGTTGTGGCGGGCGGTACCGATATCGTGGTGGCGCTGTCGGACAAGCGCGAGTTCAAGGCTCGTGTCCTGCTGTCGGATTCTCGCACCGATCTTGCGGTTCTCAAGATCGATCCCAAGGGCGAGCGTTTGCCGGTGGTGCCCTTCGCTGATTCCGACCGCGTGCAGGTGGGCGATCTGGTGCTGGCGGTGGGCGATCCTTTCGGCGTCGGCCAGACCGTCACCATGGGCATCGTCTCTGCTCTGGCGCGCACCCAGATCTCGGCGGGCGACTATCAGTTCTTCATCCAGACCGATGCGGCGATCAATCCCGGCAACAGCGGCGGCGCACTGGTCACCACCGATGGCCGCCTGGCGGGCATCAACACCGCCATCGTATCGCGCAGCGGCGGCAATGTCGGCATCGGCTTCGCCATTCCTGCCAATCTGGCCCGCCGGGTAGTGGAAGGTGTGGACGGCGGCGTGAAGAACGGTTCGACCAGCGTACAGCTGGCATGGGTCGGCGCCAGCGGTCAGGCGGTTACCAGCGATATCGCCACCAGCCTTGGCCTGCCGCGGCCGGGCGGCGTGCTGATCAAGGATGTCTATCCCGGCGGACCCTTCTCGCGCGCAGGCATCAAATCGGGCGAGGTGGTTCAGTCGATGGACGGCACCCCGGTGGATGACATGCATTCCCTGAATTACCGCACCGCCACCCACCGGGCGGGCGACAGCGTGAAGCTGCGCGTCGCCGCCGGCAAGGCGGTGCGCGATGTGACCGTTACTCTGGCGCTGCCGCCGGAGACCCCGCCGCGCGAAGCCACCACCATCGCCGGGCGCAATCCCCTGACAGGCGCGCGGGTGGTGAATCTTTCGCCCGCCATTGCCACCGAGCTGCAAAGTGACGTTATGGCCAAGGGCGTGGCGGTGCTGTCGGTGGGCAATACCGGCTTTGCCGCACGTTACGGTTTCCAGCCGGGTGACATTATCCGCAGCATCAATGGCGCATCCGTTGGCCGAGTGGGCGATCTGGTCCGTCTGCTCAACGGCACCAATAGCTGGGACATGGTGATAGAGCGTGGCGGTCGCCGTCTGTCTCTCTCCGTAGACCGATAATCATCACATTTGTTGCTATCGTAATGTTTGCGGCAGGAAAGTGTCTGGCGCTTTGTTGCCGTTTGTTGCCCTGATCACTTCTTGCGCACTTAACCGCTTGTAACGCGACCAAATAGGGTGCACCGCGTTAGGAACTTTGCATGGGGGGCACATGCAAAGGGACTGATCATGAAAAAGTTTATTGTTGCGTCCGCAGCCGCGTTGCTGCTTTCCACTGCCGCGGCCAGCGCGGAATCTTATGTTTCCGTTTTGGGCGGCGCGACTTGGATGCCGGACATCAATGTCGCGGGAACCAAGCGCCCCATGGACACCGGCTTCAATGTCGGCGCGCGCTATGGCTACTACCTCGACAACTGGAACCTTCCCAACTTTTCGCTGGAAGCGGACGGGCTGTTCAGCCGCTCGACCTTCGCAGCCAACAATGCGGGCCGGATTGAATCCAGTTCCTATATGGGGAACCTGATCTATCACGCGCCCTTGAACCCCGTCTGGAGCCTGTATGGCGGCGCGGGCCTTGGCGCGGTGCAGACCAACTTCGACAACAATGCCGGCAATCACGGTGGCAGCGTGGTCTTGGGATGGCAGGCGCTGGGTGGTCTGGAATACCGCGCTTCGGAAAGCGCCAGCCTGTTCGCCGAATACCGCTATCAGAATGCCCATAATGTGAATGCGGGCGGCATCACCGGTATCGGCAATACCAGCAACAACCTTTCGATGGGCGTGAAGTGGCATCTTTAGGCTAGCCAAGCATCAAAAAGTCCCGCGGGAACCCTCGCGGGGCTTTTTTTTGTTATAAGGCGGCATGAGTGATCTGTTCGAATCCGGTGGCCTTGCTGATGATACGCCGCGCCCCCTGGCCGACCGCTTGCGTCCCAAGGCGCTGGCCGAAGTGGTGGGCCAGGCCCACCTGCTGGCCCCCGAAGGCCCGCTGGGCCGCATGGTGGGCAACGGGCGTCCTTCCTCCATCATCCTGTGGGGGCCGCCCGGCACCGGCAAGACCACCATCGCGCGGCTGCTGTCCACCGCCTTCAACCTGCATTTCGAACAACTTTCAGCGGTGTTCTCCGGCGTCGCCGACCTGAAGAAAACCTTCGAGGCGGCGCGCCAGCGCCGGCGCATGGGACAGGGGACACTCCTGTTCATCGACGAGATCCACCGCTTCAACCGCAGCCAGCAGGATTCCTTTCTCCCCGTGGTGGAAGACGGCACCGTGGTGCTGGTCGGCGCCACCACCGAGAACCCGTCCTTTGAGTTGAACAGCGCGCTTCTCTCCCGCGCCCAGGTGCTGGTGCTGCGGCGGCTGGACGATGCGGCACTGGAACTGCTGCTGCAGCGCGCTGAGGCTCATTACGGCGAGCCCTTGAAGCTGACCGATGACGCCCGCGCTTCACTGCGCGCCATGGCCGATGGCGACGGCCGCTATCTGCTCAATCTGGTGGAAGAACTTTCCAGCGTGAAAACCGTGGCACCGCTGGATTCGGCGGCGCTGGTCTCGGCAGTGCAGCGGCGCATGCCGCTCTACGACAAGAGCCGCGAAGAACATTACAACATCATCTCGGCGCTGCATAAATCCATCCGCGGCTCGGACCCGGACGCGGCGCTTTATTGGCTGGCGCGAATGCTGGCGGGCGGCGAGCAGCCGCTCTACATCGCCCGCCGCCTGGTGCGTGCGGCGGTGGAGGATATCGGCCTGGCGGATCCCGAAGCGGTGCATCAGGCGCTGGCTGCCAAGGATGTGTTCGATTTCCTGGGCGCGCCGGAAGGCGAGCTGGCGCTGGCGCAATGCGTGCTCTACCTGGCCAGCGCCCCCAAATCCAACGCGGTCTACAAGGCACTGGGCGCGGCCCGCCGCGCGGCGCAGGAGCATGGCTCACTGATGCCGCCCGCCCATATCCTCAATGCCCCCACCACGCTGATGAAGAACCTGGGCTATGGCGCGGGCTATCAGTACGACCATGACGCCGAAGGCGGCTTTTCGGGGCAGAATTACTTCCCCGACGAGATGGACCGCCAGGAATTCTATCGCCCCAAGGATACCGGCTTTGAGCGCGAGATTGCCAAGCGGCTGGATTATTGGTCAAAGCTGCGCAGCAAACGGCAGGGGAGCGAGTAATGGGCATGGTCTTTGCCGTGGGCGTGGGCGGCGGCATCGGCGCGCTGGCGCGCTATTATATTGCCGGCTGGATTCAGGCCGCGAGCTCGGCGTTCCCCTGGGGCATTTTTGTCGTCAACATCACCGGCGGATTGTTGATGGGCATGATCGTGGAAGCGAGTGCGCTGAAACTGAACCTGTCGCCCGAACTGCGCAGCTTTCTTACCGTGGGTATTCTGGGCGGCTATACCACTTTTTCCACCTTCTCGCTCGACAGCGTGTTGCTGTTGCAGAAAGGCGAATATCTGCAGGCCGCCGCCTATGTGATCGGCTCGGTGGTGCTTTCCATCCTGGCGCTGGTTGCCGGCCTGTGGATCGTGCGTAGTTTCTATGGCTGAGCTTCGCACCATTGATGCCGACGAT
>CANKIV010000191.1 GCA_947482125.1 Alphaproteobacteria bacterium | reverse complement strand
TCGCCGATGGAATCCGCCTTCAGACCCAGGGCGGGGAACTGGTCGCGGTTGGGCAGCTGGCCGCCGAACATCAGCCGGGCCAGCGCCGGGCGCTGGGCGACAAACCGCATATAGGCGGCGCCGATATTGGCAATTTTTTCCGACTCCACGCCTTGCGCCCTGGCGGCTTCGGCGATGGCCGTGCGCAGCTCGTCAAAACCTTCCACCGAAAGCTCGACCAGCAAGGCTTCGTGATTGGGAAAATGCCGGTACGGCGCGGCATGGCTGACGCCCGCCTTGCGCGCCACCGCGCGCAGGGTCAGCGCCGCCAGCGACTCTTCTTCCAGTATGGTGCGCGCCGCTTCCAGGAGTCCGTTGCGCAAATCACCGTGATGATAGCCGCGTCCGCCCTTTCCGGACGGCGGGGCAGCCGGTCCGGTGGGTATGTCCTGCTCACTCATGTCATGCCTCGTGCTATTCCTTATTGCCTTTTCGTGCGGTCTCCTGGCGCACGAACAGGCTGGAAGTGTCCCAACGCTTGCCCCCAAGGTTTTCGACTTCGGAGTAAAACTGATCGACCACGGCGGTCACCGGCAGGCTGACGCCCTGCTTGCGCGCTTCATCCAGCGCGATGGCCAGATCCTTGCGCATCCACTCCACGGCAAAGCCGTGATTGTATTCGCCGGCCGCCATGGTCTTGATGCGGTTTTCCATCTGCCAGCTCTGCGCCGCGCCCTTGGAGATCACCTCCGTCACCGCTTCGATGTCGAGACCCGCCGCGCGCATCAGGCTGTAGGCTTCCGCCATGCCCTGCACGATGCCGGCGATGCAGATCTGGTTGGCCATCTTGGTGAGCTGGCCTGAACCGGCCGGACCCAGACGCTTGGCCAGCTTGGTATAGACCGCCATCACGGGTTCAGCCTTGGCATAGCCCGCTTCGCTGCCGCCGCACATGATTCCCAGCTTGCCGTTGACCGCGCCCGCCTGGCCGCCGGAAACCGGCGCATCCACGAAATCGAAGCCGCGCTTCTCGGCTTCCGCCGCCAGTTCACGCGCGATATCGGCGCTGGCCGTGGTGTGATCGACGAACAGTCCGCCCTTCTTTATGGCGCCGAACGCGCCATTCGCGCCCAGCGTCACCTGGCGCAGATCGGAATCCCGCCCGACGCAGCAGAAAACAATGTCCTGGTCCTTGGCGGCTTCGGCGGGCGTGGGCGCGGACTTGCCGCCATACTCGGCGACCCATTGCTTGGCCTTCTCGGGATTGCGGTTATAGACCGTGACCTCGTGGCCGCCCTTTTTCAGATGGCCAGCCATCGGATAGCCCATCACGCCAAGGCCAATGAATGCTGTTTTCATTTAGTCCACCACTTCCATCTTAGGGGTTTCTCGTGCGAATGACGGCCGCTTCATCAGCCATATGATCGCAAATACCGGCAGGGAAATCAAAAACATGAAAAGGAAATCGTTGGAATAGGCCTGCACCTGCGCGCGGTATTCTATGAGAGAATTCAGATTTGCCAACCCAAAAGGAATCTGCGGATTCATCATCATGGACGGACCATTGACCCCCAACGCCCGGTTGAAAGGCGAGGCATGGGCGGCAAGATGGGAGTGAATGGTCTGTACGCTATTGGCAAGGATGGTGGTGGTCAGCGACACGCCGATGGCCGAGCCGATATTGCGCATCAGGTTGGACAGGCCCGCGCCGTCCGTGCGCAGTTGTGGCGAAAGTGTCGCAAAAGCCACCATGTTCATGGGGACAAAGACCAGCCCCATGCCGACGCCCTGGAAGAAGGTCACCCAGGATAGCGTCGCGACGCTGAGGCTCGGGGTCCAATCCGTCATGTCCCACAGCGACCAGACCATCAGGCCCGCGCCCACCGTCATGATGATTCGCGGATCCATCCTCATGGTCAGGCGTCCCGCGAAGATCATGGCGAACATCACGCCCAGCCCGCGCGGCACCATCAGGAACCCGGTCTGGGTTACGCTGTAGCCACCTAAACTCTGCAGATAGGGCGAGAGCAGCGCCGAGGATGCCAGCAGCACCATGCCCATTACCACCATCAAGACAAGCCCGCCCACGAAATTGCGGTCCTTGAAGAGCACCACCGGCAGCAGCGGCTTCTTTGCCGTCAGCATATGCACCAGGAAGAGATACAGCGCGATTCCGGCGATGATCGCCTCGATCACGATCTCGGAGGAGGAAAACCAGTCCTTGCTGACACCGCGATCCAGCATGAGCTGCAAGGCCGCCAGTCCCGCCGACAGCGCGGCGAAGCCGAACCAGTCGAACTTCAAACTCGAATCCCGCGCCGTATCCTTGAAGAATATCCAGAGCGCGGCGCAGGCGGCGATGCCGAACGGCACGTTGATGTAGAATATCCAGCGCCAGTTGTAGGTGTCGGTCAGGATTCCGCCCAGGGTCGGGCCCAGGATCGGACCCAGCATGACACCCATGCCCCAGATCGCCATCACATTGCCGCGCTTTTCCGCCGGATACATGTCCAGCATAACGGCCTGCGACAAGGGGCCCAGCGCCGCGCCGAACACGCCCTGGATGATGCGGAACAGAACCATCTGCTCCAGATTCTGCGCCGCGCCGCACAGCATGGAGGCGATGGTGAAGCCGGCAATCGCGGTGATGAGAAAATTCTTCTTGCCGAAGCGGGCCGCCAGCCAGCCCACCGGCGCGGTCATGATCGCGGCGGCGATGATGTAGGACGTCAGGACCCAGGTGACCTGATCGCGCGACGCCGACAGGCTGCCTTCCATATGAGGCAGCGCGACATTGGCTATTGTTGTGTCCAGCGCCTGCATCAGCACGCCCGCCATGCTGCCGATCAGCACCGCCCACTCAGCAAGCTTGCTGTCATAGGCATGTACGTGATGCGGCTGCGACACCTAGAGCCCGTTGAGCAGGCGGTACCAGCGGCGATGGCCGGTATCGATGGAGATCACCGCGCTCATGCCGGCGCGCAAGGGCCGGTCGCATTCCGCATGGTCTATGGCGATGCGCACCGGTATGCGCTGCACCACCTTGACCCAGTTGCCGCTGCCGTTTTCCGCCGGCAGGGCCGAGAAGCTGCTGTCACTGCCCGCGCTGATGCTGGCGACATGACCGCTCCAGATGCAGCCGGGATAGGTGTCAACGGTGATGCCCACAGGCTGGCCATTGTGCACATGGGTAAGCTCGGTTTCCTTGAGGTCGGAGGAAATCCATAAATCCTTGCCGATCAGGCCGACGGCGCTGGTGGTGGTAAAGGCCGACATGGCGGAAATCACCAGAGTGCCGGGCTGGAGCGAAGCCACCTCGCCCACCGTCCCGGCGAAAGGCGCGCGCACCGTGGCGTGATCGAGCTGGCGCTGCGCCTCGTCCACCGCCGCCTTGGCCTTCAGATAGGCTGGCGTCTGGGCCGCGGGCAGATCGGGATTGCCGTTAAGCTTGGCCAGCTGTGTGGCGGCGTTCTGCTGCAGCGAGGCCAGCGAGGCCTCGGCGCTTAGCAGGGCGGCGCGCGCGGTATCGACCTGCATCGCGGCAATGGCGTTCTGCCTGGCCAGCGCCTGATAGCGGCCATAGGTGGCGCGATCGACATTGACCTGCGCGGCTTGCGCGGCGGCCTGCGCCACGCCCGCGCGATACATCGCACGGGTGGATTCCGCATCCTGCACGGCGCCGGCCAGGGTGGCTCGCGCCGTCTCCAGCGCAATTTCGAATGGCTGGGGATCGAGGGTGAACAGCACCTGCCCCGCCGCGACCTGCTGGCCTTCACGGACATTGACCGATTTGACCAGGCCGGAAACGTCGGTGGACACCATCAGCTTGTTGGCGCGGATATAGGAATTGTCCGATGCCACATAGCGCCCGCCCATCAGGTAGAAAGCCGCCGCTATCGCCAGGAAGGCGCCGACACCGCCGAACATCAATATTCTGCGCAGCCGCGCCTTGTCCGCCCACACGGTCTGACGAGGCGCCGAATAGGCCGACGCGCCGCTATCGATCATCATTCTACTCTCCTGCCGCCACGGCCTTGGCCGGCGGCTCCGTGGTCAGCCGGGCCTTCATGTGCAACAGCGCTTCGATCACGGCCGCGATGGTCGCCTCGTCCAGGCCGTCGGTGAGCTCGTCCAGCAGATCGTGCTTGTAGCGCTGGATCTCCGCCAGGATTGGCTGCGCCGCCGGCAGCAGATGCAAACGGCGGATGCGCCGGTCGGCGGGATCGAGGCGCCGCTCCAGCAGGCCGCGCGCTTCCAGCCGGTCCACCAGCCGCCCCACCGTGATGGGCTCGACTTCGCAGATGCCGGCCATTTCGTTCTGGGTCATGCCGGGCTGGCGCGACAGCCGCGCCAGGATCACGCCCTGGGCGCGGGTCATGCCGTAGGTGCGGGCCCAGCGGTCGAAGCGGGTGCGCATCAGGCGGGCGACGTCATACAGCTCGACGAGCAATTCGGGTTTCATGGCCGGGAAGATAAGCAGCGTTATGATAACGCACAAGATCATAAGCTGGCTTTTCCGGCATCCCCGCCATGCGGTTTTGGCGGGGAATAAAGAAAAAAGGCCGGCACGGTTGCCCGTGCCGGCCTGAGTTGGGGAAAGATTCGGTGACTTACATTCCGGAGCCCTGGATGCCCTTCCAGCTGGCGGTGATGGCCTGGATGGCAGGCTCCGGCAGCGGAACATAGTCGAGACCCAGTGCCAGCTGATCGCCCTTCTCAAAGCCCCATTTGAAGAACTTCAGGGTGTCGGCGGTGGCAGCCTGGTCCGGCGGATTCTTGTAAACCAGGATGTAGGTGGTGGCGGTGATCGGCCAGCTCTGCGCGCCGGCCTGATTTGTCAGGATGACGTAGAAGCTGTTCTTGGAGGCGGCGGCCCAGTCGGCACCCGCGGCGGCGGCGCGGAAGGCGTCGACGGTGGGGGCTACGGTCTGGCCGCTGCGGTTGATCATCTTCACATGCGCCAGGCGGTTCTGCTTGGCATAGGCATATTCGACATAACCGATCGAACCGCCGATCTGCGCCACATTGCCCGCCACGCCTTCATTGCCCTTGGCGCCGATGCCGGTGGGCCAGTCGATGGCGGTATCCGCGCCGATGTCAGCCTTCCACTCGGCGCTCACCTGACCCAGGTAGGTCGCGAGGATAAAGGTGGTGCCCGAACCGTCCGAACGATGCACCACGGTGATGGCGCGGTTCGGCAGGTTGATGCCGGCGTTCAGCTTGGCGATGG
>CANKIV010000190.1 GCA_947482125.1 Alphaproteobacteria bacterium | reverse complement strand
GATTGCGCAGAAAAGGCTCGACCGCCTCCGGTGAGTCCGGCCCGCCCAGATTAAAGAGAACCACCGCCAGCTTCATTGGCGGATCCGCTTCAGCAATTGCTCGACATGGGCAATGGGCGTCTCGGGCAGGATGCCGTGGCCCAGATTGAAAACATGCGGCTTGCCCGCTGTGGCCTGCAGAATGTCATCCACCGCCCGGTCCAGCGCCGCCCCACCGGCAATCAGGGCGATGGGATCAAGATTGCCCTGAATGGCGCAACCGAGATTCTTGGCTGCCCAGCGCATCGGCGCGGAGGTGTCCAGCGATACCGCGTCCACCCCGGTCGCCTGCACATAGGCCTCGTACCCGGCCAAAGTGGCGGCGCGGGGAAAACCGATGATCCTGGCACCGGGCCTGGCGGCACGCACCGCGGCGACAATTTTCTTGGTGGGCGCAATCACCACCTGCGCGAACAGGGCAGGGGGGAGGCCACTGGCCCAGCTGTCGAAGATCTGCACCGCATCGGCACCCGCTTCCAGCTGGCGGATCAGATGGAAGGCGACACAGTCGCTCAGGATATCCAGAAGCTGTCCAAAGCCCTCGGGGTCGCGATAGGCCCACAGCTTGGCGGCCTTCTGCTCATCCCCGCCCGCGCCCGCGGCCAGATAGGTCGCCAGGGTCCAGGGGGCGCCGGCAAAACCCAGCAGGGCGGTCTCATCCCCCAGGCCGGCCCGCGTAAGACGCAAGGCCTCATAGACCGGCTCGAAATATTTCGCCCAGGCTTCACGGTCCTGATGGAAACCCTTGGCAGAGGTCACCGGCGTCAGGCTGGGGCCTTCCCCTTCCGTGAAGGTCACCTTCTGGCCCAGGGCTTCAGGGACCGTGAGAATATCGGAGAACAGGATCGCCGCATCGAAGCCGAAACGCCGGATCGGCTGCAGGGTGACCTCGGCGGCATAGTGCGGCGTCAGGGCCATGGCCCAGAAGGAACCGGCTTCCGCCCGCAGCTTGCGGTACTCGGGCAGATAGCGTCCGGCCTGGCGCATCAGCCAGACCGGTGGCACCTTTTCCGGGCTTCCTTCCAGAACGCGCACAAGCTTGGCCTTACTACTCAAACAAGACTCCTGGAATCTAAGATGATGAAGATGATGTTAGGGCTGTGAGTTGTGGGTGAAAATGTGAAGCCAGACTTGCCTTAAGCCCAAGACCGCATGGACTCAAGCACTTGGCATAGGACCGGCGACTGAGGGACTTCGCCATGCCATGTTGGCGGTTCGCCATAGCGTCCCCAAACGATACGGGTTTGCACATTTGCGGTTTTCCCGGCTAGGAGCCTGTGGCCAGAACCGGCCTTATACCCAGCCGGACGGATTATTCGGGATAGTTCTGTGGACGATAAGTTTCACATTCACCTTGTGTCGGATTCCACCGGCGAAACCCTGCACGCCATGGCCAACGCGGCCCTGGCCCAGTTTGAGAATGTCGACGTCCATGTCCACCCCTACGCCCTGGTGCGCAGCGACCACCAGCTGACCCGCGCCCTGGATCATATCGCCATCATGCCGGGGATCGTGTTTTTCACCCTGGCCAACCAGGCACTGCGCGACAAACTGATCTTGCGCTGCAACGACATCGATGTCCGCGCCATCGACCTCCTGGAGGGCCCGGTGCTGGCGCTGCGCCAGTTCCTGGGCAAGACCGAGACCCACAAGGTCGGCCGCCAGCACCAGGTCGACCAGCGCTATCTGGAGCGGATCGAGGTTCTCAATTTCACCATCGCCCATGACGATGGCCAGTCGCTGGACACGATTGATGACGCCGAGGTGATCCTGACCGGCGCCAGCCGCACCTCCAAGACGCCGACTTGCGTCTATCTGGCCATTCGCGGGGTCAAGGCCGCCAATGTGCCGCTCGTGCCGGGCCTGCCGCCGCCGTCCCAGCTGCTGGGCGCCAGGAAGCCGCTGATCGTGGGGCTGTGGGTGTCGCCCGACCGGCTGGTGCAGGTGCGGCGCAACCGCCTCACCACCATGGGCGAGACCCGCGACACCGACTATATCGAACCCGATGCGGTGCGCGCCGAAATCGCCGCCACCCGCCAACTGTTCGAAAACAATGAGTGGCCGATGATCGACGTGTCGCGCCGCTCGATCGAGGAAACCGCCGCCGCGGTTATGAACCTTCTGACCGAGCGCAAAGAGGCGACGGGATGAGTTTGGTGCTTGCCTCGGCCAGCGCCAGCCGCGCCGCGCTGCTGAAGGCGGCGGGCGTGACCTTTATCACCGACCCCGCCGATCTGGATGAAGATGCGCTGATGGCGAAGTTGCGTGGCGCGGATGCCCAGACCGTTGCCTCCACCCTGGCGCAGCAAAAGGCGCTGCATGTGTCGGCGCGCCATCCGGGCGCTGTCGTCTTGGGCGGCGACAGCGTGATTGGATTTGGCGGCGATCACCTGAGCAAATGCGCCACCCTGGCGGAAGCAAAAGCCTTGCTGCGCCGGCTGTCGGGGCAAGCACACCTGCTGGTTTCGGCGGCGGCACTGGCAAAAGACGGCGCCTTGCTGTGGACGCATTCCAGCCCCTGCCGCATGACGATGCGCGATTTGGGCCCGCAATTCCTGGACGATTACATCGCCGCCGAAGGCCCGGCCATCCTGTCCTCGGTCGGCTGCTACCATTTTGAAGGGCGCGGGGTGCAGCTTTTCGATAGAGTGGAGGGCGATTATTTCTCGGTGCTGGGACTGCCGCTGCTCGCTGTGCTTGCGGCGCTCCGAAAAGAAGGCGTGCTCACATCATGACGGTGAAGGCAGGCATTGTCGGATGGCCGGTGACACATTCGCTGTCGCCGGTGCTGCATGGCTATTGGCTGAAAAAATATGGCATCGACGGCGCGTTTGAAAAAGTCGGCGCCGAACCGGGCCAGTTCGAAACGGTGATTGCAAAGCTGCGCGACCAGGGCTTCATCGGCGTCAACGTCACCGTACCGCACAAGGAGTCCGCCTTTGCGCTGGCCGACAAGGTGGATGCTGCGGCCAAGGCGGCGGGCGCGGCGAACCTGCTGATCTTCGGGCCCGGCCATATCGAAGGCCGCAACACCGACACGTATGGCCTTGCCCGCTCGCTGGAAGAAAGCATCGGGGCGCTGAAAGGCGATACCGCCGTGCTGCTGGGCGCGGGCGGCGCGGCGCGCGGCGCGGTGCTGGCGCTGGAAGCGGCGGGCGCCGGCACGATCCATATTCTCAACCGCGATGGCAGCCGCGCGCAAAATCTGGCGGCGGCGTTGACGCCGAACGTCAATGCCCGGCTGGTGCCGGGCACGCTGACGGATTGGAAAAATGTCGCGCCGGGGGCGGCGCTGCTGGTTAACAGCACCAGCGCCGGGATGACGGGCAATCCGCCTCTTGATCTGGATTTGTCTGCGCTGCCGCAAAGCGCGGCCGTTTGCGATATCGTTTACAAGCCGCTGGAAACGCAGCTTTTGAAAGACGCGGCAGCGCGGGGCCACAAGACCATCGATGGGTTGGGCATGCTGATGCACCAGGCGGTGCCGTCCTTCGAAGCCTTTTTCGGCAAGCGCCCGCAGGTGGATGCGGGCCTGCGCGCCGCGCTGGAAGGCGCGCTGTATGGGCGCTGAACCTTTTGTCATCGGCCTGACCGGCTCGATCGGCATGGGCAAGAGCGAGACCGCCAAGCTGTTCGCCGCCGAGGGCATTCCCGTGTTCGACGCCGATGCGGCGGTGCATGCGCTCTATGCCGGCGATGCGGCGGCGATGATCGAGGCCGCCTTTCCGGGCAGCACGAAGAACGGCGCGGTGGACCGCGCCGCTCTGGCGCGGCTGGTGACCGGCAACAGCGAGGCGCTGGCGCGGCTGGAAAGCCTGATGCATCCGCTGGTGGCCGAGCGGCGGACCAGGTTCCTGGAAAGCGCCAAGGCGCCCATCGTGCTGCTGGATATTCCCCTGCTGCTGGAAACCGGCACCAAGGTGGATGCGGTGGTGGTGGCGACGGCCCCCGACCATGTCCAGCGCCAGCGTGTCCTGGACCGTCCCGGCATGACCGAGGAAAAATTCACCGCCCTCAGGGTGCGCCAGATGAGCGACGCGCAAAAGCGTCAACAGGCCCATTACCTGGTGATCACCGACAAGGGCTTGGATCACGCCCGCGAACAGGTGAAAATGATCCTGGCCGATATACGGAAAAAATTGCGTGCGTGAGATTGTCTTCGACACCGAAACGACTGGGTTCGAACCGAGCGAAGGTCATCGCATCGTGGAAATCGGCTGTGTCGAGCTGGTGGACCATTTCCCCACCGGCCGCACGCTTCAGTTTTATCTGAATCCGGAACGGGACGTCCCCATTGAATCCCAGCGCGTCCACGGCCTGTCGGCTGAATTCCTGGCCGACAAGGCGCTGTTCGCCCATGTGGTGGAAGAGTTCCTGGAATTCCTGGGCGACGCGCCGCTGGTGATCCACAATGCCAGCTTCGACATCAAGTTCATCAATGCCGAACTGCAGCGCGTGGGCAAGGGTCCCATTCCGCTGGCCCGCGCCATCGACACCATCGAAATCGCCAAGCGCAAGATTCCGGGCGCGCGCTATTCCCTCGACGAACTCTGCAAACGCTTTGGCGTCGATCTCACCGCACGAACCAAGCATGGCGCGCTGCTGGACGCCCAGCTGACGGCGGAAATCTATCTGGAACTGGTGGGCGGACGGCAGAAGGGGTTGATGCTGGCGCCGGTGGAAATCGCCGCCGCTCAGGCGGGTGAGCCGGTGCGCGCGGCGCGCCAGCGCCCTGAGAAACTCGCGCCGCTGATTACGGCGGCGGAAATCGAAATCCATGCCGCCTTCATCGCCCGCGAAGTCGGCGACAAGAATCTCTGGACTTAAGCGGTGCCCTGGGGCGGCGCGCCGGCGGCCTGCGCCACCCGGGCCTGATACAGCGCCATGAAATCGATCGGCTCGATCATCAGGGGCGGCATGCCTCCGTCCCGCACCACATCGGAGACGATGCGGCGGACGAAGGGGAACAGCATGTGCGGCGCCTGGATCAGAAGGATCGCCTGCTGGGTGGCGGTATCGGGCACATTCTTCAGCTGGAACACGCCGGCATAGGCGACCTCCAGCAGAAACAGCGCCTTGTCTTCGTTCTTGGCGTCGACGCGGATTTTCAGCTCGACCTCGAAAATCTCGTCCTCGACCCGCTTGGCGTTCAGGTCCACCGCCAGGTCGATCTGGGGCCGCTGGGCG
>CANKIV010000189.1 GCA_947482125.1 Alphaproteobacteria bacterium | reverse complement strand
GCCGGTCGCGATAGCGCAGGGTTTCGCCGAACAGCTTGCCTGTATTGAGGAACAGGATCGGCGTGTTGGGATCGATATCGGCCACCAGCCTCAGCAGCACGGCGGATTCGGCGCCAAAGGACGAGACCACCGCGGTCTTGCCCTTGAACTCGCCGGTCAGCGCCAGTTCCAGGATGCCGTGGGCGTCGCGGTCCTTCGCCCTGGCCTGAAGTTCGGCCAGATGCGCCGCCACCACGGCATCATCGGCGGCCGGGGGCCGCAGACCGCGCTTGGTGTCGATGACGGTGACGTTGTTCATAGCCAGCCCATCGCCGCGATCATGTCGCGCACATTCTGGGAAACCTGCGCCAGCGACAGGCCTTCGGCCCGCCATTTGGCGCGCGCCAGCCCCAGCTCCTTCAAACGGATAGTCCATTCCGGACCGAACTGATCAGCCAGGGCCTCGCGCAGCGCGCGGGCCAGGCCAGGCACCTGCCCGCCGGTCGAGGCGGTCAGCAGCAGGTCGCCCCGGCGCACCATGGCCGGGACATGAAAATCGCAAAGGGGAAGCACGTCCTCGACATTGACCAGCACGCCAGCGGCCCGGGCCCGCTTGGCCAGCTCGCGGGACTCGCCCTCAGGCAGACCAGCCACAAACAGGACCTGCAGCGAGGCCAGCAGCGCGTCCGGGACGGGTTCGGGCAGGAGGCGCACTTCCACCCCCGCCTCGGCCAGCAAAGCCGCCCTGCGGTCGCCTTCAGGCCCTCGGCCAAGCAGGCCGACCCTGAGATTCACGGGGTTCAGGACAATGGGAAGCATGAGACCTCTTCAGAGCTGAAGAGGTATGCCCGAGGAAGCTAAAATGCAAGAATTGAGTGGGGAATATATAATTCTACGGTCAAACAAGTGTGTTACTTGTAGCCGCGGAGCAGCTCGACCACGGAAACGGCGATCTTGTCGCCCTGGATCTGGATTTCGCCCTTTGCCACCGGGCGGTCATTGGCGAGGATGGTGACGGGGTCGTCCTGGTTGGAATCCAGCTCGATCACGGCGCCGCGGCCCATTCGCAGCAGCTGGTGCATCGGAATCACCGAGCGGCCCAGGACCACCGAGATTTCGACCTTCACGTTATCGACATTGGAAGCCATAAGCCCAGCCCTTAGATTACCTTGGCATTGCGCCTGTCCGCCAAGGGTGACGGATTATGGTTTCGGAAAGCTTAATTTGGACGCCCCGGTAAGAACCCAGATCGAGTGGAAGATCAGCGACCAGCCGGTCGCTTATCCCGATGCGTTGGCGCAGATGGAGGCGCGGGCCGCCGCCATCGCGGAAGGAAGCGCCAGCGAGATGGTCTGGCT
The DNA here is from genome assembly GCA_947482125.1 of Alphaproteobacteria bacterium. Classification (GTDB taxonomy): domain Bacteria; phylum Pseudomonadota; class Alphaproteobacteria; order Micropepsales; family Micropepsaceae; genus Rhizomicrobium. The sequence continues at coordinate 3,898 of CANKIV010000189.1, read as the reverse complement.
GCTGGAGCATCCGCCCATCTACACCGCCGGCACCAGCGCCAATGACGCCGACCTGATCGACGCGCGCTTTCCGGTCTATCGCACCGGGCGCGGCGGCCAGTTCACCTATCACGGGCCCGGCCAGCGCGTGGGCTATGCCATGCTGGACCTCAGGCAGCGCACGGCGGACGTGCGCGCCTATGTCCGCGACCTGGAGCAATGGCTGATCGAAACCCTGGCGCTGTTCAACGTGAAGGGCGAGCGGCGCGAGGGGCGGGTCGGCATCTGGGTGCAGCGCGGATTGAAGGAAGACAAGATCGCCGCCCTGGGCGTGCGCATCAGGCGCTGGGTGACGCTGCATGGGGTGGCGCTGAACGTTGATCCCGACCTGTCACATTTTTCCGGCATCGTGCCATGCGGCGTCAAAGCCCATGGCGTCACCAGCCTCGCAGACCTGGGGATACTGGTCTCGATGGCCGATGTGGATATTGCCTTGAAGCAGAGTTTCCAAAAAATATTCGGATAGATTTCCAACTGGGGGGCCTTCATGCCGCGTGTTTCAGCCGCTTTCTTTGCCGCCGCCGCCCTGTGCCTTTTGCTGGGCATGGTTTGGGGCATGCAGATGGGTGCATCCGAGGATTTCACCATGATGCCGGCCCATGCCCATCTCAACCTGCTGGGTTGGGTGACGCTGGCGCTCTACGGCACCTTCTATGCCCTGACGGCGGGCACCCTGTCGCCGCGCCTGGCCTGGATCAATTTCGCCCTGTCGGCCACGGGCGTTGCTTTCATGATCCCGTTCCTGTCGCTGTTCCTGCCTGCCCGCGACACCAGATATCTTCCCGGCATGATGATCGGTGAAATCACCACGGTGCTGGGCCTGTTGGTGTTCGGCGTGTCGGTGGGACGCGAACTGCTGCGCAAGCGCCCCTAGAGCGAAGGCCGGCGCACAAAGCCCTTTTCGGCGGGCGGCTCGCTGTTGTGCAGGTCCACGGCGCTGACCTTGGCGCCGGCGGGACCTTTGGTGGCGAAGGAGACGAAGGTCTCCACCGCCTTGGTGGGGCCGGACACCAGCGCCTCCACCGAGCCGTCGGAGCGGTTGCGCACCCAGCCGTCCAGCTTCTGCTGCTGCGCCGCCGTCATCAGGAAGTCGCGAAAGCCGATGCCCTGCACGAAACCATGCACATGCACCCGCAGGGAGGTAATATCGTCGCTCAAATCAGTCTCCATGCGGCAAAATGAAAAGCTGCGCTTAAGATAAACCGCTATACCCTCAAAACAAGATGGCCACCCTCCCCCGTTCCGTGTCCCTGGCCGTATTTCGCGCCCATATCGAGAATGGCCTGTCGGTCGGCATCGGCGTCGGCCTGACCGGGCTGGCCGTCGGCTTCGCGCTTGGCTTTCCCGCCGCCATCGCCGCCGCCACCGGCGCGGTCTGCGTTTCCATCAGTGACCGCACCGACCCACTGCGCCAGAAGGTCTGGATCATGGGACTGGCGTTTCTCAGCGCCTGTTTCTTCACCGCCTTGTCGTCCTTCTCGCGCTTTTCACCGCCGGTCTTCATCGCCGCCGTCGCCTTTACCGGATTGTGGGTCGGGCTGATCTCGGCCTATGGCAAATGGGTGCTGAGCCTGGCCATGACCTGCGTGCTGGCCTTCGTCTTCGCCATGGGCGAATATTTTCCGAGCCTTTCGGATGCCGCCGATCACCTGATTCTGTTTGTCTGCGGCGCGCTCACCTACACCACCTATGCGGTGGTGGTGGCCTGGCTGTTCGACGATCGCGGGCGGCGGCTGCTGCTGGCCGAGGCGATGCGGGCCTTTGCCGACTATCTGCGCGCCAAGGCCGCGCTCTACAATCCCGATGTCGAAGGTCCCGCCGCCTTCCGCGCCCTGATCGACGCCCATGCCGCGCTGGCCGACCGGCTGCAGGCCGCCCGCGACAGCCTGTTCGCGCGGCGCACGCACCGCATGCAGCTCAAGCGCATCGATACGCTGATCGCGCTGCTGGATGCGTTCGAAACGGTTCTGTCCAGCGACGCGGATTTCGAAAGCCTGCGCAACGCGCCGCAACGCGACCTGCAATGGCGGCTCAACGCCTTTGTGCACAAGATGGCCGACGAGATCGAGCGGCTGACCCTGGCGCTGCGAGTCCACCACGGCCACGCCGCGCCGCTGCGCCATGCCGAGGAAAGCCGCCAGTTGCTGGAGATGATCAGCGCCGCCCAGGCTGCCGCGCCCGGTGATCCGGTGGTCCATGCCTTCGTCGCCACCGTCAACAAGCTGGTGCTGGCCGATGGTTATGTGGCCGCGCTGGCCACGGCGCTGGACGATGCGACGCCGCCCAGCAGTGTGGCGGCGGGCCTGGACCTCGATCTCTTCCGCCAGGACGGGCCGCGCGGCATCGGCCTGCTGCTCCGGCAATTCCGCTGGCGCGCGCCGGCCTTCCGCTATGGCGTGCGCCTGTCGCTGGCCATGACCGCCGGCCTGATGCTCACCATCGCCTTTCCACGTTTCGCACAAGCCAACTGGGTGCTGCTGACCATCGCCCTGATCATGCGCGCCAACTACAGCGTGACGCGCCAGCGCCGCTGGGACCGTGTCACCGGCACCCTGATCGGCTGCGCGCTGGCCGTCACCTTCATCAACACCCTGCCCGCGCCCGCACTGCTGCTGCTGATCGTGCTGGCGGTGGGCACCAGCCATGCCTATGGTCTGGTCGCCTATCGCATCACTGCCATCGGTGCCTCGATCTCGGCGCTGCTGCTGCTGCATTTCGTGGACCCCGGCGAGCACACGCAGTTCTTCGAGCGCATCGTGGATACCCTGATCGGCGCCGGCCTGAGCTGGGCTTTCAGCTACCTGCTCCCCAACTGGGAACGCGAGGACGTGCCCCGCACGGTGCGCGGCTTGCTGGCGGCCGATGCCGCCTTTGCCGATGCGGCGCTGCGGCTGGACCATAGCCGCCAGCGTTATCGGCTGGCACGCAAGAAGACGCTGGACGCCGTGGCGCAATTGTCCGGCGCCATCCGACGGCTGGCCGACGAACCCAACGCCAACCGGCGGGCGCTGGCCTCGCTGGGCGAATTGCTGGGGGCCAATTACCTGCTGGCTTCGGACCTTTCGTCCATGCCGGTGCTGATGAAACTGCGGGCCAAGGAACTGGACAAGCCCGGCGCCGAAGCGGCCATCGCCCAGGTGCGCGAGCGGGTCCTGCATCTGTTGCAACCCGATGCGGCGCAGGACCATGCGAATGGGGACGCATCACAGCGCAGCGGCTTTGCAGACCTGCATGGCAGCGGCGCCATGGAGGTGCTGGGACGGCGGCTGGCGCATATCGAGCAGACGGCGCGCAAGGTGGCGCGGCTGGCGCAGCGGCCGGTGATCGAGGACGTTTAATGCCCGTCGTCGGACCAGTGCGGCGGGTCTGAAACAAGTTTCACGACACCGAAGGTCTTGCCCACCATGATCAGCTGCGGATTGGAGCCGTTGCGCGGGCCGGTGGAAATGGCGTGGGACTGGCCATTGAAGTCGGTGATCTTCAGGGTGCCTTTCCAGCTGATGGTCATGTCGATGGCACGGCGCTGGGTGTGGCGGCTGGTCAGGGCGGCCGGAAAGGCGATCTGATAGGCCGCCATCATTTTCCTGGCCGCTTCCCGCGCTGAAAGGGTGGAGCCGCCATGGGTCCAATCGATGTTGACGCCCTGCATTGGGGGGACCGAGTGCGGGTCCTGCCCGCTGTTTCCCACCATGCAGCACCAGTGCATCAGATAGGCGCGCTCCACCGGGCGGTAGGTGGTGGCGACGGAGACGGCGGCGCCGGCCTTTTTCAGTTGCGAGATGAAGGCGCGGCAGGCATCGCCGAATGGCGGCAGCAGGTCGTCCAGCGATGTGGTGCAGGGGAAACGCTTGCACCATTG
>CANKIV010000188.1 GCA_947482125.1 Alphaproteobacteria bacterium | reverse complement strand
GGTGGAGCATCCGCTCTATGACGTGTGGGTTCTGGGCTGCAACAACAATGCCGCTAAGCTCGCCGCCAACAAAGCGACCGCGCCGGTTAAGATCCAGGCGCCGGATTCGTCCGACCGCGAGCAGGTTCAGGTCCTGCCCGAGGGCGCAAGCCAGTAAGTCTGACCGCAGTATCAGTCCGTCCCGGCCTCGCGCCGCGCTTGATCGCGCGCCGCTGCGGCGTTCGGCCGGGCGAAAGGTCCACCGGACCTTTCGCTATTCCGGCCTCACCCAGATGCCATCGCGGCTCAGCGCCTGATTGAGCCGCGCCAGATACTGCGCGCGCGGGATTTCCACCGCCCCGAACTGGGCCAGATGCGCGGTGATGAACTGGGTGTCGAGCAGGACAAAGCCGCCACGCTTCAGCGTGTCCACCAGATGCACGAGCGCCACCTTGCTGGCGTCGCGTTCAGTGGAAAACATGCTTTCGCCAAAGAAGGCTGCGCCCAGCCGCACGCCGTAAAGCCCTCCCACCAATTCGTCATCCCGCCAGCATTCGATGGAATGGGCGTGGCCGCCAACATGCAGCGCGGTGTAAAGCCGCATGATCTCGTCATTGATCCAGCTTTCTTCGCGCCCGGGTGCGGGCGCGGCGCAGGCCCGCATCACATCGGCGAAGGCGTGGTCGGCGGTTACGGTGAACCGGCGCGATCGCACGGTGCGGGCGAGGCGCTGGGGCACATGAAATTCGTCCAGCGGGAGAATGCCGCGCTTCTCCGGCGACACCCAGTAGAGCATGGGATCGCCGCGCCTTTCCGCCATGGGAAACAACCCTTCGGCATAGGCGCGCAGCAGGATTTCGGGCGTGAGCCGGGGACCGTGCATCGTCCGAAAAGCATAACGCGCCGGCGACTGTCGCCGCCAGCGCGTTATCCGGTATTGCTTCTATTACTTCTTGTTCAGCGAGAAGGCGCCGGGACCGGCGGCGGCCAGATACAGGAACAGGAAGCAGAACAAGATGGACGCATCGCCGCCATTGGCGACCGGGAAGAAATTGCGCGGGAAGTGCGCCAGGAAATAGGCGAAGGCCATGGTGCCTGACGCGATGAAGGCGGCCGGGCGGCTGTAGAAGCCCAGCACGATCAGGGCGCCTGCGACGATTTCGATCACGCCGGCCGCGCCGCCCAGCGAGGCGATGGGCGGATGCATGTCACCCGGCGGAAAATTCAGATGCTTGGTGGTGCCATGTTCCAGGAAAAGCAGGCCCGCCACGATGCGGGTGATGCCCAAAATCTGGTGCGCAAACTTGTCCAGAAAACCCATGCAGACTCCCTCCCACTTGTTGCTTGAGACGGAACTCTAGCCGAGAAACCGGAACCGACCTAGGGGCGGCGCGGTGGCTGACGCGAAATCAGTGGCCCAAGCCGGCGAGATATTTCTCCAGCCAATGGATCGAATAGTCGCCGTTGATGATGTCGGGCTCGCGCACCAGCGCCTGGAACAGGGGGATGGTGGTCTCGATCCCGCCCACAACCAGTTCGTCCAGCGCCCGGCGCAGCCGCAGCAGGCATTCGTTGCGATTGCGCGCATGCACGATCAGCTTGCCCACCAGGCTGTCGTAATAGGGCGGAATCTTGTAGCCGGCATAGATCGCCGAATCGAAGCGCACGCCCAGGCCCCCGGGGGTATGGAACTGGGTGATGGTGCCGGGCGAGGGGCGGAAGGTGAAGGCGTTTTCCGCATTGATGCGGCATTCGATGGCATGGCCCTCGAAGACGATGTCCTTCTGGCTGAAGCCCAGCGGCGCGCCGGCGGCAATGCGGATCTGCTCGCGCACGATGTCGATGCCGGTGATGGCTTCGCTCACGGGATGCTCGACCTGCAACCGGGTGTTCATTTCGATGAAATAGAAACGGCCGTCCTCATAGAGGAATTCGATAGTGCCCGCGCCCAGATAGCCCAGCTGGATCAGCGCCTTTGTCACAACGCTGCCGATCTCGTCACGTTCCTGCGCATTCAGTGCCGGGCTGCCCGCTTCCTCCCACACCTTCTGGTGACGCCGCTGCAGAGAACAGTCGCGCTCGCCCAGATGCACGACATGGCCATGGGCGTCGGCCAGGATCTGGATTTCGATGTGGCGCGGCCGCTGGAGATATTTCTCCATATAAACGGTGTCGTTGCCGAAGGCGGCCTTGGCCTCGGTGCGGGCCTGGGACAGAGCGAAGGACAGTTCGCCGGCATTCTTGGCGACCTTCATGCCGCGCCCGCCGCCGCCGGCCGTGGCCTTGATCAGGACCGGATAGCCGATTTCTTCGGCCATGCGGGCGGCATCGGCGTCGCTGACCTCTCCGTCCGAACCCGGAACGGTGGGTATGCCCAGTTCCTTGACCGTTTGCTTGGCGGTGATCTTGTCGCCCATCATGCGGATATGCTCGGGCGTGGGACCGATGAAGGTCAGTCCGTGCTCCTTGATGATGTCGGCGAATTTGGCGTTTTCCGACAGGAAGCCGTAACCGGGATGGATGGCCTCGGCGCCGGTGATCTCGCAGGCGGCAATGATGGCGGGGATGTTGAGATAGGACTGGCTGGCCGCGGGCGGGCCGACGCAGACGCTTTCGTCGGCCAGCCGCACATGCATGGCATCGGAATCCGCCGTGGAATGAATCGCCACGGTGGAGATGCCCATCTCCTTGCAGGCGCGGATGACGCGCAGGGCGATTTCGCCGCGATTGGCGATGAGGACTTTCTCGAACATCAGGCGATGACGGCGAGGGTCTGGCCGAATTCGACGGGCGTGCCGTCGCCGACGCAGATTTCCTTGACGGTGCCGCCTCTGGGCGCGGTGATGGCGTTCATGGTCTTCATCGCTTCGACGATAAACAGCGTGTCGCCTTCCTTCACCGTCTTGCCGACCGAAACAAAGGGCGGCTTGCCGGGTTCGGGCGACAGATAAACGGTGCCGACCATGGGGGAGGGGACAGCGCCGGCCGGCGGACCTGAAGGTGCGGCGGCGGCAGGGGCCGGTGCGGGCGCAGCGGCTGCTGCTGCGGCGGCGGGCGCAGCGGCCGTGGTGACGCTGGCGCCGCTGGCGCGGCTGACGCGGATGCGCGCGCCGTTATGCTCGATCTCGATTTCGGTAAGGCCGGTTTCCTTCAGCAGCTTGGCCAGCTCGCGCACCGCGCCGGCGTCGACGCCGGGCTTGCCGGATGATGATTTGGCCGCGGGCGCGGGCTTTGCTGCGGACTTCTTTTTCTTCGTGCTCATTTCGACACCTTGAGAATTTCAGCCACCGCGTCCACGGCGCGCAGATAGCCTTGCGCCCCCAGGCCCATCACGATGCCGGTGGCGGCCTTGGAGACATAGGAGTTGTGGCGATAGGGTTCGCGCTTGTGGATGTTGGACAGATGGCACTCGATCACAGGCACCTTCAGCATCTGCAGTGAATCCAGAATGGCGATCGAGGTATGGCCATAACCGGCGGGATTGATGATGACGGCGCAGCTGCCGGTGCGCGCTTCCTGGATCTGGTCGACGATCTCGCCTTCCAGGTTGGACTGGCGGAAGACAATGGAAAGGCCGTGGCGCCTGGCCTGCTCGGCGCACATCTTTTCGACTTGCGCCAGGGTGGTGTAGCCATAGACCTCGGGCTCGCGGGTCCCCAGCAGATTGAGATTGGGGCCGTTGAGGATATATATCGGTAAGGTCTTGGATTGTTTGGGCTTTTTTGCCATAGACTTTCCGGTGGTAAAGCTGATTCAAGCCTTATAATCGCATCCAGACAGATACGGAAATGCTTCCATGGCACTGAAAGTCACCCTGAACGGCGAAACGCGCCAGCTGGACGCGCCCACCAGCGTGCGGGGATTGCTGGAAAGCCTGGGGTTGGACCCCGCCAAGATCGCTGTCGAGCGCAACCTGGAGATCGTGCCGCGCTCCACTTATGGCGATGTCGGGCTTGCCGATGGCGACCGGCTTGAGATCGTGCATTTCATCGGCGGCGGCAATGCGCCTGCGGCGGTGCCGCGCGAGGACAGGCCGTTCGTGCTGGCCGGCAAGACCTACAAATCCCGGTTGATCATCGGCACCGGCAAATACAAGGATTATGCCCAGAACGCCGCGGCGCTGGATGCCAGCGGCGCCGAGATCGTCACCGTGGCGGTGCGGCGGGTCAATCTCACCGATCCTTCCCAGCCGCGGCTGGTGGATTTCATCGATCCCAAAAAGGTCACCTATCTGCCCAACACGGCGGGTTGCTACACCGGCGAGGATGCGGTGCGCACCTTGCGTCTGGCGCGCGAGGCGGGCGGCTGGTCCCTGGTCAAGCTGGAAGTGCTGGGCGAGAAGAAGCTTCTGTATCCCGACATGATCGAAACCCTGCGCGCCACCGAGATGCTGTCGAACGACGGCTTCCAGGTTATGGTCTATTGCAGCGACGATCCGCTGATGGCCAAGCGGCTGGAAGATGTCGGCGCGGTGGCGATCATGCCGCTGGCCTCGCCCATAGGATCGGGCATGGGTATCCAGGCTACCGTGAACATCCGCATGATCATCGAGGACGCCAAGGTGCCGGTGATCGTGGATGCCGGAATCGGCACCGCCTCGGATGCGGCGGTGGCGATGGAGCTGGGCTGCGACGCGGTGATCTCCAACACCGGAATCGCCCATGCCCAGGACCCGGTGAAGATGGCGCAAGCGATGAAACTGGCGGTGGAAGCCGGACGCCTGGCCTGGCTGGCGGGGCGCATGCCCAAGAAGGCCTATGCCGATCCGTCCAGCCCTCTGTCGGGCCTGATCTAGCGCGGCAATAGGCTGGCGCTAGCCCTTGAACGCTTCAGCCAGGTCCTTGTCCTCGACCATGCCGGGGCGCAGCTTGCCGTTCAGAATGAAGGTGGGCGTGCCGTCAACGCCGGTCTTGCGGGCCAGCGCGATGCTGGCGTCCAGCGCCTCTTGCGTTTCGGTAAGCGCGATATCGGCTTTCAGCTTGGCCACGTCCATCCCCGCCTTGGCGGCGTTGGCATAGATCATCGCTTCGGTGATCGCGCCTTCCTCGGCCAGCAGCGCGAAGTGGAAGTCCATGTATCGTTCGGGCTGCTTGCGCGCCGCCAGCGAGGCCTTGGCGGCAAACATGGCGCCGGGGCCGTGCAGCTGCTCGATGGGATACTCGATGAAGGCGAAGCGCGTGTCGTTCTTGTGCGCTTCATAATATTTCCTGATCGCCGGCAGCGAGGCGCGGCAGAAGGGGCAGTCATAATCGTAGAATTCGACAAAGG
>CANKIV010000187.1 GCA_947482125.1 Alphaproteobacteria bacterium | reverse complement strand
TTTTGCGTCCTGAATGCGTCGCGCGTCGCTCATGGGCTGTACGCCCACATCGCTCCTTGCTCCTGCTCAGGCCACAAAATTCCTCGCGCCACTTTGGCGTGACGAAAAAGAACAACGCTCAGTCACCGCAGATGCGGCGAGGGTTACAAGGCGCGGGGATAGCTGTGTGCTGTTTCTTTTACGTCGGGGTTGAACATGCCCCAACTGGCGGCAAAGGCGGCCATGCCGCAGATGACGACGGCGAGAATGATCCAATGAGTGATTTTTGTGCCTTTGGTCTCAGCTTCTTCGGTGTGATGAAAATCGCCTAAGCCACTCATGATTGTCTCCTCCTGGAATGAACCCGCCTGATGGCGGTGTCTTCGATTGCGTCTCTCCATTGCTGTGCAGATGGTCTTTCGGACCGCCCCGACTATAGCACCGGGCGGCGCTTCTGCGCAGATGCAATCGTGATCAAGCCGCGTTAACCGCGGTCCAGGGCGTAAAAGGCGCAATCCGCCCGCATCCCTCCGGCCATGGCTATGCCGGAGCGCACATCCACCCGCGCAAAGCCGGTCTTTTCCAGAACCCGGATGGCGGCAAAGTTCCCGGCCTGCACGGCCGCCGCCAGCCGTTTCAATCCCAAAGGCCCGAAGGCATGGGCGATCACGGCCGCGGTCGCTTCGGTGGCAAAGCCATGGCTCCAGCGGCCGGGGCGCAGCAGGAAACCCAGTTCGGCGCTGCGATCTTCGATCAGGCTGAGATCGACGCTGCCGATGGCGTCGCCATCTTCCAGCACGGTCCAGTAGCGGCAAACCCCGTCGTCCATGGCGGCCTGCTGTTCGCGCAGTATTTCTTCGACCACCGCCAGGCGGGAAATGGCCGGGCGGTTCCAGAAACGCATGGCCTCGGGGTCGCCCAGAATGGCGAACAGGGCAGGGGCGTCGCCCATAGCCTGCGGCCGCAAGGTCAGGCGGGCGGTGTTTAGAATCATTGGAAAGGACATCGGGACAGGCGGGGCCGAAAAACATGAGGCGGCCGGCACATTCCGCGCCGTAGCCGCCTCACTCTGCCCCCTTCAAATCGGACACTTGGTTTCAAAGCCGAAGCCCGGAACCAACTGCTGCAGGGTTTCCCCAAACCGTCCATCTGCAGTGCGCTAAATGTGCCGGAGACACACCCGCGCGCAACGGTTTTGCCAAGGCCTGTGGTGCTTTGCGGGAGGCGTGTGGGCTTTTCGCAACAATTGTTACGGCGGGTTCCCGGAAACAGCGGCATCAAGGCGTTTTGAAGTGCTTCGACAGCTTCAGGCCCTGGCCCTGATAGTTGGAACCCAGCCCCGCGCCATAGCCTTCGGGCGGCGGATCGGTCAGCCGCTCGAACACCAGCCGGCCGATGATCTGGCCATGTTCCAGGATGAAGGGCACTTCCCGGCTGCGCACTTCCAGCACCCCGCGCGCGGATGGCGGCTGGCCGGGCGCATAGCCGAACCCCGGATCGAAGAAGCCGGCATAATGAACGCGGAATTCGCCCACCAGCGGATTGAACGGCACCATCTCGGCGGCATGGTCGGGCGGGATCGCCACCTGCTCCCGGCTGACCAGGATGTAGAATTCGTCGGGATCCAGCACCATGTCGCCGCGGGCATTGGCCTCGATCGGCTCCCAATAGTCGCGCGGGTCCAGCAGGCCGACCTTGTCCACGTCGATCAGCCCCGTGTGTTTCTTGGCGCGGAAGCCGATACGTTTTCCAGCATCGGCATTGCCCTGCAGGTCGATGGAAAGCGCCAGGCCGTTGTCGATATTGGGTTCGCCCGCGACCAGCGGAAATTGTTCATGCAGGCGGCGCAGCGCCGTGTCGCTGGATTGCGGCGAGCCGTGGCGGATGCGCAGCTGGTTCAGCCGTGAGCCCTTGCGCACCAGCACCGGAAAGGTCTGGGGGCAGATTTCGGCATAGAGCGGCCCGCGATAGCCCGGCTCGACCCGGTCGAAGGAGGGGGCGTAATCGGTAATAAGACGGGTGAAGACATCGATGCGCCCGGTGGAGCTTTTGGGATTGGCGCCGCCGGAAATGCGCGCCGAGAATTCGGCCCGTTCCAGCAGCGGCACGATATAGACGCTGCCCGCTTCCAGCACCGCGCCGTTGGTCAAATCCACCTCATGCATGAAGACCGACGCCATGCGTTCGGCCACGGTGGAGGCGGGGCCGGGCAGGAAGCTGGCGCGGACCCGGTAGGCCACCGGCCCCAGCCGCAGGTCGATGCTGGCGGGCTGGATCTGGCCCGGCGCGAAGGGTTCCGAGGCGGTGATTTCCCGCCTCTGGTCCAACAGGCGCTTCAGGACGTGACTGGGCAGGATGCCGGTCGAGAAACGGCCGTAGCTCTCGTCGGCGGGAACAAGGGTTTCGATTGTGGCGGCCATCACCCGGTTATAAGCGGCGGGTGGCCGCCGGTCACGGCGTCCGGGCCCAGGAAACCCCGGATATCCCCAATGGCCTCGGCCAAACCGCAGCGTTTGACCGGCGCATCGGGCGGAAAGGCGGGCAGCAGCCGGCTGGGGGTGGCCCCTTCCAGTATTACAAAGCAGCCCCGGTCCTGGGGCCCCCGGATCAGCCGCCCGAAGGCCTGCTTGAGCCGGAAGCGGGTGAGCAGGTCGTCATAGCCCTTGCCGAACTTCGCCCGCCGCGCCTTGTGCAGGATGGTGGGCTTGGGCCAGGGCACCTTGTCGAACACCACCAGCCGCAGCGATCGCCCCGGCACATCGACCCCGTCGCGCAGGGCATCGGTTCCCAGGAGGCAGGCATTCTCCTCGGCGCGAAACAGGTCCACCAGCGACCCGGTATCAAGGCGGTCCATATGCTGGGCGTAGAGCGCCAGGCCCGCCTCGGCCAGCGGCGCGGCGATGCGCGTGCCGACGTCTTTGAGCGCCCGCACGGCGGTGAACAGGCCCAGCGCGCCGCCACCCGACGCCAGGAACAGTTCGCGGTAAGCCGCCGCCAGCGCTTCGGGCTCGCGGCGGGCGACATCGGTGACGACGAAAATGCGCGACTGGTTTTCGTATTTGAACGGCGAACCAAAATGGGCGCGCCGCGCCGGCAGCGGCAGATGGCCGGCGCCAGTGCGCACTTCGGCGCTGGCCCAGTGATCGTCATTGTCGCCGCCCGAGTCGCGCAAGGTGGCCGAGGTAATCAGCGCGCCATGCGCCGGCTCCAGCACTTCACCTGCCAAAGGCACGGTGGGGTCGACCCAGCGACGCGCCAGCCCGACATCGGCGTCGCGCCCGTCTTCACGCGACAGTTCGAACCAGTCGACGAATTCCTCCGCGATCTCGCCGGTCTCCAGCGTGTTCAGCATCCCGATCCAGGCGGGAAGAATAATCTTGGCGCGGCGGTCCACGCCGCGTGCCGCCGCCCCCAGCCGCGCCTTGGTATAGGGCTCCAGGTTTGCCGCCTTGTCGTCCATCTTCTTGCGCAGCAGCCGCGCCAGGTTGGCCAGGGGATCGGCGATGCGTTTCAGGCCGCGCGACAGCTCGCGCACCGCCTGCAACAGGTCCGCGCCCATCGGATGGGGTTCGGCTTCGAGGCTGTAGAAGGCATCGGCGTCCGGACTGCGGGCGCGCACATGCTGGTATGCCAGAGCCAGAAAGACTTCGCCGGGCCCGCGCGGCCCGCTTCCCAGCCTTTGCGTCCAGCCTTCGCCCGCCAGCGCGGATGCCGCCTGCACCGCGTCTTCCAGCGCATGTTGCGCGCTTTCGTCATCGGCAATCAGGTCCTTGAGCCGCTCGTCCAGCCCGCGCATGCGGGTGCGGGCGCGCGCTTCCGGCCCGCGTATCCAGCGCCGCAGTTCCGCCATCTCCCGCCCCGTCAACCGGGCGGAGAAGCCGCTGTCGGCGGCGTCGAACAGGTGATGGCCTTCGTCGAAGACATAGCGCAGGCGGCGGCCGTCTTCCTCGGGCGGCGTGTCGGTGGTTTCGTCCACGCCCAGCCAGTCCTGCGACGCCTGCGCGATCACCAGCGCATGATTGGCCACCACGATATCGGCATGGCGGGCGCGGCGGATGGCGCGCTCGATGAAACACAGGCGGTAATGCGGGCAGGCGGCATAGATGCATTCGCCGCGCCGGTCGGTGACGGTGGACAGCGGCATGGAAGCGGCGAGGAAGGCGGGAAAGCCTACCCCCGACAGATCGCCATCGGTGTGGGAGGAAATCCAGCGCGCGATCAGACCCAGCGCCACCGAACGCTGGCCCGGCGCCAGCGCCGTGCGCTTGGCGGCTTCCTCGAAATTCAAAAGGCAGAGATAATTTTCCCGGCCCTTGCGCACCACCGCCTTCTCGGCGCGCTCCACCGGATCGGGCCACAGATGCGCGATCTCCTGCACGATCTGGCGCTGCAGGTTCCGGGTGTAGGTGGAAATCCAAAGGCCGGGTCCGTTCTTCTCCGCCCACAGGCTGGCGGGGGCCAGGTAGCCCAGTGTCTTGCCGGTGCCGGTGCCTGCCTCCACCAGCGCGATGCGCGGACTGCCCGGTTGTTCGCGCGGCCCGAATGCGTAGGTGGCGGCATCGCTGTAGGCCGCCTGCTCCGGACGCATCACGCCGACCATTTTTGAAAGCCGGGCCCGCGCCTCCGCCGGTTCTACGGGGAGTGATCCCGGCTGGCCTACCGGGGCTTCGTCTTCCCATTGCGGCAGGCTGCGCCAGGCTTCAAGCCCCGCGATGGGCGAGCCGTGCGGCGCCTCGCCGACGCTCTGCTTCAGCAGCGGCGCCCAGCGCCAGCCGGCGCGGTCCAGCGTGCCGACCAGCGGCGCCAGGCCCTCGCGCACATCATCCGGCCAGCCCGCGACTTCGTTCAGAAGGGCGGCGGCGATGGCGTGCAGGGCGGCGGCGGATTCTTCGGGCGTGTGCGGCATGGCCAGCCCCAGCGCCCGCGTCAGGCCCAGGGCGCTGGGAACCAGCGGCATGCCGGGGCGGACAAAGGCGAACAGTTCCAGCACATCGAACCGCATGCCGTCGGCACGGGTGCCCAGCCGTCCCGCCACAAAACCGGCATGGGCCACCAGCACATCGCCGCTTTCGAACAAGGCGCGGGCGGCCTGCAACCCGATCCGTTCGGCACCGCCATTGCCGCGCGCGGTCGCCGCGCGGTCTTGTTGATGGTCGCGGCGATAGGTCGCCGCTCCGGGCGGCGCGGGAACCAGTGCGATCAGGGAGTCGAGAGAGTCGGCCATGGGCGCGCGATATTGGGGTGCGCGGCCTCAGAATCCCAATGCTTTAT
>CANKIV010000186.1 GCA_947482125.1 Alphaproteobacteria bacterium | reverse complement strand
CCGTCCTTCACCAATGCGGTGCGCAGCACGATGCAGGTGTCCATCGAACCGTCGGCGGCGAAATAACCCACCGCGCCGGCGTAAGCCGCGCCGCGTTTTTCCTTTTCGAACTCGTCGATGATTTCCATGGCGCGAATCTTGGGCGCTCCCGTGAGGGTGCCGGCAGGAAGGCCCGCCGCCAGCGCGTCCACCGCATCCAGCCCGTCGCGGATTTCGCCTTCGACATTCGAGACCAGGTGCATCACATGGCTGTAGCGCTCGATGAAGAAACTGTCGGTCACCTTTACCGCGCCGGTCTTGGCGATGCGGCCGACATCGTTGCGGCCCAGATCAATCAGCATCAGATGCTCGGCCCGTTCCTTGGGATCGTTCATCAGGTCTTCGGCCAGGGCCTTGTCTTCCTCCGGTGTCTTGCCGCGCCAGCGGGTGCCGGCGATGGGGCGGATGGTGACCTTGTTGTCGCGCAGCCGCACGAGCACTTCCGGGCTGGAGCCGACGATCTGGAAACCCGGCATCGCCAGGTAATAGAGATAGGGCGAGGGGTTCAGCCTTCTCAGCGCCCGGTACAGCGAAAAAGGCGGCAGGGCGAAGGGGCGGCGGAAGCGCTGGCTGGGCACAACCTGAAAGACATCGCCGGCGGCGATATATTCTTTGGCGCGCGCCACCACGTCGAAATATTCGGCTTTCGTCATGTTGGATTCGACCGGCACGCCGGTCGGAAGGTTGGCCGGTACTTCGGCGCTGGGCGGCTCGGGGCCTTCCAGGTCGGCCACCGCTTCATCCAGCCGCGCAACACCGCGCGCGTAAGCAGCTTTCGCATCCACCGCCTTGTCGGGCCAGACCGGCGTGATCAGAATGATCTCATCCTTCACGCTGTCGAAGATGGCGGTGATGGTGGGGCGCAGCAGGATGGCGTCGGGCAGGCCCAGCGTATCGGGCGGTGGATTGGGCAGGTCCTCGACCTGCCGCGCCATGTCATAGCCCAAATAGCCGAACAGGCCGGTCGCCATCGGCGGCAGGCCGGCGGGAACGGTCAGGCGGATTTCCCGGGTCAGGGCGCGCAGGCTTTCCAGCGGCTTGGCGCTTTCCGGCTGGAACGTGTCCCCGGTCAGCGCCGCGCGGTTGATCTCGGCCGTGGCCCCCCGGCAGCGCCAGATCAGGTCGGGCTTCAGCCCGATGATGGAATAGCGCCCGCGCGTCTCGCCGCCTTGCACGCTTTCCAGCAGGAAGGCATTGTCCTTGCCTTCGCCAAGCTTGAGAAACGCCGAAACCGGCGTCTCCATGTCGGCGACGAGGCGGGTGTAGAGAAGCTGCGCGCGGCCCTGGTTGTAATGCGGCGCGAAAGCCTCGAAGGCCGGTTCGATCACGAGCCCCCGCCCGTTGCCGAATCCACAAGCTTCTGGTTGACCTTGACTCCCTGGCGCGCGCGCGCGGCATTGGCCAGCGCCACCGACAGGTCGCCCGCCACCGTGGCCGACAGGCGCTGCATTCCGCCCGCGAAGTTGGGATCATTGGGATTGAGCGGCGGATGGGCGATGCCGGTCACCCGGGCGATGATGTAATTGCCAGCCAGGCCCTGCGGCCCCGAAATGACCGCGCCCGGCGCGGCGCTGAACAGCCTGGCGACGATGGGGGCGGAGAACATGGTGTCGTTCGTATTGCGGCTCAGCGCCGGGCTCTTCTGCACCGAGATTTTCAGTTCGCGCGCCACACCGTCCAGAGACTTGTCGCGGACCGCCCTGGCGGTCAGGGCCTGCGCCCTGGCGGCAACCAGCTTGCTCCTCTGCTCCTGGGTCCAGCTGTTCAGGGCGTCCGCCCGCACCACATCCATCGGCTTGAGCTTGGGCGGCGTCACGCCGCCCACCCGTATGGCGTAATAGCTGCCGGCCTTGGTGGGGAAGGGGTCGCCATCCTCGCCGACTTCGGCGCTGAACACGGCGGCCAGGAATTCGGGATCGGCGGGCGCTTCGCTCTTGCTGCCTTCGGGCGTGTTGCCGCTGGAATCCACCGCCGCCGCGCGTCCGATGCGCATGCCGGCCTTCTTTGCCGCCGCCGCCAGATCGTCGCCATTGCCGCGGGCGTCGGTAAAGGCGTTGACCGCATCCACCATCTTGTTGCCCACCAGCTGGGTCAGCAGGCTCTTGCGGATTTCCTCGCGCACATCATCCAGGGTGCGGGTCACGCCGGGCACGATCTTGGTGACGCGCGCCAGCACCCAGCCGCCAAAGGCGGTGCGGACCGGTTGGCTGACTTCGTTGAGCGGCAATGCGAAAATCGCCTTGGCGCGGTCGGGATCGGGCAGGTCGCTCGCCGTCAGGGTGCCCAGCGACACCTGTTCGGGCTTGAGCCCGCGCGATGCCGCCAGGGCGTCGAAGGTGGTGCCGGAAACGATCTTGGCGCGGGCGCCAGCTGCTTCGGCCTGGGTCTTGAACTCGATCTGCTGCACGTCGCGCTTTTCGGCAATCACATAGGTGCTCTTGCGCGATTCATAGTCTTCCTTGATCAACTGCTCGCTGACCGTGATGCCGCTTGTCACGTCCTCGGGCGTGATCGCGGCGAAATCCACCGAGCGGTATTCCGGGGTGGAGAAGCGCGCCGTGTTGGCCTTCACATAGGCCGCCAGCTGCGCCTCGCTGGGCGCAGGTACCGGGCCCACCGCTTCCGGGGAGACGATCACATAGTCGGCGGCGCGCTTTTCATTGATGTAGAGGAACAGCGCCTGGGCATAGGTGGGCGGAATGACGAAATTGGATTCCACCGCCTGGGTGAGCTGGTCCCGCGTCATGTCCTGGCGGACTTCCTCCATGAACTGGCTTTCGGTATAGCCCGCGCCCTGGATCGCCTGCATGAAGGTGGGACGGTCGAACTGGCCCGTCACCCCGCGGAACGGCGCCATGGAGCGCACATTCTGCGCCACCGCGGCGTCCGACGTGACCAGGCCCAGCCGCGTCGCTTCATTGTTGAGGGCGGTGCGGCTGACAAGCTGCTGCAGCGCCACCTGGGGCAGGCCCATTTTCTGGGCCATTTCCGGCGTGACCTCGGTGCCCATCTGCTGGCCCTGGTTGCGCACGAAGTTGCGGTAGACGCGCTGGAATTCGAACTGGTTGATTTCGGTGCGGCCGATGGTGGCCACCGCATTGGACGAGCCGCCGGTAAAAACGTCGGCGATGCCCCAGACCACGAAGCTCATGCCCAGGACGCCCATCAGCAGGGTGGCGGCCCAGGACTTGGAGAGGCCATGCATCCATTGAATCATTGCGGCAGTTCCGTTGCTTAGCTCTGTGGCGCCAGTTCTGTGGCGTCCGCGGGCGGCGGATGATAGGGAGGGGGCTGGCTGGCGGCAAGCCGTGTTCCATCCCGCTTTTGCCGTCGAAGTCGGGGAATTACAAGCACTTATCCTTCACTCATCCTTGGGGGGATGTCATGCGTCCGCTAGTGGCGGGAAACTGGAAGATGAACGGCCTGACGGCCAGCCTGGCGGAACTGGCCAGCCTGAAAGAGGGCCTCGCCGTTCTGGGGCCCAGGCTGGGCTGTGACGTGCTGGTCTGCCCGCCCGCCAGCTTGATCGCCCAGGCCGCAGCCGCGGCCGCGGGCGCCTTCGCGCTGGGGGGGCAGGATTGTCATCCCAAGGGCTCCGGCGCCCATACCGGCGACATTTCCGCCGAGATGCTGAAGGATGCGGGCGCCTCCTTCGTGATCGTCGGCCATTCCGAGCGCCGCCAGCATCACGGCGAAAGCGATGGCGACGTCGCCGCCAAGGCGCAAGCAGCCTGGCGCGCGGGCCTGAAGGCGATCATCTGCATCGGCGAAACCGAGGCGCAGCGTCATGCCGGCGACGCCAACGATAACTGCGGCCGGCAGCTGGAGGGCAGCGTGCCCGGCGGGGCGAGCGCCGCCAACACGGTCATCGCCTATGAGCCGGTATGGGCGATCGGCACCGGCAAGATACCCACCGCCGCCGACATCACCGCGATGCATGACCATATCCGCAGCAGCTTGGTGCGGCGGCTGGGCGAGGGCGCGCGGGGAATGCCGATCCTCTATGGCGGCTCGGTGAAACCGGACAATGCCGGCGAAATCCTTAACCTGCCGGAAGTAGGTGGCGCATTGGTGGGCGGCGCCAGCCTCAAAGCCATCGATTTTCTCAGCATTATCACAGCGATTAGTGCTTCTTAACCACTTCGTTCGACCCTTTTTTAACGCGCCTGCCGCATCCTGCGTTTAACAAAAGATAATGTGTGCGGTGGGTGAATGAGCAGACTGTCATTCGACAGTGTGGATGTCCTTATTTACGATCCGGTGCCTTCGAACCGCACCGCGACGCGCGCGGCCCTGTATGCACTGGGGTTCCGTCGCACCGAAACCGTTTCGACACTGGAAGCCTTTGTCGAGTCGGTGCAGAAAAATCCGCCCGATATCACCTTGGTGGAAGCGCAAGGCGCGGGCGAGGAATTGTGCGACACCATCCAGCGGATGCGCCAGGGCGGGGCGAGCTATAACCCCTTCATCGTCATCATCGTCACGGCCTGGGAAAAGAGCACGGCGCTGATCAACCGGGTGGTCTCCAGCGGCGCCGACGATCTGATCCTGCGGCCCTTTTCCACGGCGCAGCTGGGCGCCCGCATCGAGTCGCATATCGAGCGCCGCAAGAGCTTCGTCATCACCACCGATTATGTCGGCCCCGACCGCCGCAAGGATTTCAGCCGCGGCGCCGGCGCCGAACTGTTCGATCCGCCAAACTCGCTGAAGATGAAGGCCAAGGACAAGCTGTCGAGCGATGCCATCGCCCGCAAGCTGGACAGCGAATTGAAGACGGCGCGCGAAAAGCTGACCAGCGAGAAACTGCGCCGCGATTCCTTCCAGGTCTGCATCCTGTGGCGCCTGATACAGGAGCAGCCCATCACGGCAGGGCAGATCCCGCCCGACCTGGCCAAGCTGCAGGCCCTGACCAAGTCCATCGAAGGGCGCAGCCGTGACACGGAGTTCCAGCCGGCGGTGGAATGGTGCCGGTCGGTGCTGGCGGCGGCGGAAGGGCTGAGCCTGGCCCTGGACCGCAATGCCTCGATGCACCTGCTGGGCCATGGGGCGCTGAGCCTGCACCAGGTTTTCCATCCGGAAAAAAACGCTGCCGACCAGCTGTCGGAAATCGACGCCACAGTGACCATTATCCGCGCGCGCCATCAGGCGGAAGCCCTCGCCAGCTAGGCGGAAAATCCCCCACTTCGGAAGGGTTTGGCTGGATTTTCGGGGCTGACTTCCCATTTCAGGGCCAATGTT
>CANKIV010000185.1 GCA_947482125.1 Alphaproteobacteria bacterium | reverse complement strand
TGATGATGTCGAAATATTCCTGCGGCGTGGAATAGCCCACCGTGTCGGGCACGTTGATCACCGTGGCGCCGGCATTGATGGCGACGTCGACGCAGCGGCACAGGAAATCGGGCACCGTGCGGGTGGCGTCTTCTCCCGACCATTCCACTTCGCTGGTATAGTTGCGGGCGCGCGTCACCGACGCGCCGATCGCTTCCAGAACGGCGTTTTCGCCCATGTTCAGCTTGTGCTTCATATGGACGGGGCTGGTGGATATAAACGTGTGAATCCGGGGCCGAAATGCACCCTTCAGGGCTTCGCCGGCGCGGTCGATATCCTTGAATCCGGCACGGGAGAGACCGCAGACGCTGGCGCGCTTGACCAGCTTGCTGATCTCCTGCACCGCGCGAAAATCGCCCTGCGAAGAAATGGGAAAGCCGGCTTCGATGATGTCGACGCCCATCTCGTCCAGCAGTTCGGCGATCTGCAGTTTTTCTTCGTGGCTCATCGCCGCGCCGGGCGACTGCTCGCCATCGCGCAGGGTGGTGTCAAAGATTTGAATCGGTGTCGTTTCGGTGTTCGTGGTGGCCATGTCAAAAGTCCTTCTGTTCGTCGCAAGTCGCGACTTCAATTCTCCTGCTGTCGTTGACCCCCTAAACACCGGACGCGCGAACCATTCGCGCGCACCGAAGCGCCTAGGGGCAGCTAAGAAGAAGAAGCGCGTGCGAAGAACCGAGGGAATGACGGGGCTGAATGTTGGCGCACGCGAAATCGCGGGCGGAAATTCCACCCGTCGCGATTTCGATATGCACGCCTTCCGTCATTGACCTGTCGCCGTTCCGCCCGTGAAAATTCACCGGTACTCGCTGTAACCAACGGATAAAGCTCCGTTTTTTCCCAGCGTTTGCGCGGTTTTACGCCGATTTCGTCCTGTGGCGCAATAGCGACAGGGGCATGGCAGGGAAAACTCTCACGCCGTGCGGGGCGAAATTTACAATGTAAACAATATCTTGCTTCCCGCCTCGGAAAACAGGCGGGCATGACCAAATCTCCGCGTACGAAAATGCGACCTGGTTCCCCTTTCGTCATGCGCCCGTTTTGTGAATGCGCAAAAGGATTGCCTCTGCCGCCGAACGCGCCTATCGGGGCGGACGAACCACTCGTTTTGACCTTCCCAACCTTCGAGCAAGCCGGACATGAAAATCCTGCCGCCCGTCTCGATCGAAGCGCGCCGCCTGCTGCCCAGCCGCTGGGACCTGCTGGCGGCGGTGCTGGTGCTTGGTTTTATCGTCGCCTTTGCCGATGCCAGCCGTCTTCTGGTGCAGCCTTTGTCGAGCATTTCCGCGGGGCATCTGAGCCTGGATCCCGCCCTGCTCCCCGGCTACGCCCTGCGCACCGGTCTCAGAATGCTGCTGGCGATGGGGGTCTCGCTGGCCTTCACCTTCACCTACGCCACCTGGGCGGCCAAGAACCCGCGCGCGGGGACCTTGCTGGTGCCGCTGCTGGACATCCTGCAGTCGGTCCCGGTGCTGGGTTTCCTGTCGGTGACGGTGGTGTGGTTCCTGTCGCTATCGCCCGGGCGCATCTTCGGCGCGGAACTCGCCTGCGTCTTCGCCATCTTCACCAGCCAGGCCTGGAACATGGCCTTCAGCTTCTACCAGTCGCTGCGCACGGTGCCTGAGGACCTGACCGAGGCCGGGCGGATGTTCGGCCTCTCGGCCTGGGCGCGGTTCTGGCGCATCGAGGCGCCCTTCGCCATGCCGCCCCTGATCTGGAACATGATGGTGTCCATGTCGGGCGGCTGGTTTTTCGTCACCTTGTCCGAGGCCATCAGCGTCGGCCAGACCAGCATCGCCCTGCCCGGCATCGGCTCCTACATTGCCGTCGCCATCGCCCAGCAGGACCTGACCGCCATCGTCTATGCCATCATGGCCATGCTGGTTGTGATCCTGATCTACGACCAGCTTCTGTTCCGCCCGCTGGTGGCCTGGGCCGACCGGTTCCGCATCGGCGACGAACAGGGCGAAGACCCGCCGCAAAGCTGGGTGTTCGACATGCTGCGCCGCTCGCGCCTGATCGACTGGATGACCGCGCCCTTCGAACAGATGATGCGCTGGAGCTATCGCTTCCAGCCGCCCTCTTTCGGGGTGCGCGCGGCCATGCGCGATCACGACAGCCGGGTGGCCGATATCCTCTGGTACGTCATCCTGGGCCTGCTGGGTCTCTATGCGATGGTGCGTATTGCCGGCTTTGCCTATGCCAATCTGAGCTGGAGCGACCTCTTCACCGCCATCGGCCTGGGATGCCTGACCATGCTGCGGGTGGTGGTGCTGATCATCCTGGCCAGCCTGATCTGGACGCCGGTCGGCATCTATGTCGGCCTCAGGCCCCGCCTGACCCGCATCGTGCAGCCGGTGGCGCAGTTCTTCGCCGCCTTTCCCGCCAACATCCTGTTTCCGCTGGCGGTGTCGCTGATCGTCTTCTGGTCGCTCAACCCCGACATCTGGCTGTCGCCGCTGATGGTGCTGGGCACCCAATGGTACATCCTGTTCAATGTCATCGGCGGGGCCAGCACCATTCCCAAGGAGCTGCTGGATGCGGGCGACAATTTCGGCGTCAAGGGCTGGCTGTGGTGGAAGAAGATCGCCCTGCCCGCCGTGTTCCCCCATTACCTGACCGGCGCCATCACCGCGTCGGGCGGCACCTGGAATGCCTCCATCGTGGCGGAAGTCGCCAACTGGGGCGATACCAAGCTGCGGGCCCATGGGCTGGGCGCCTATATCGCCGACGCCACCCAGGCCGGCGACTTCCGCCTGGTGGTTCTGGGCATCGCGGTGATGGCCTTTTTCGTGGTGGTGGTGAACCGGATTTTGTGGCGGCCGCTTTATTGGTACGCCGAACGCAAGTACCGTTTGATCTGACATGACCAACCTTCTGGAAGTGCACAATGTACGGCGATCCTTCCCCCGCGGCGGCGGCGAGGAGTTGCTGGTGCTGGACGACGTCAACCTGACCCTGAAGCAGGGCGAGATTGTCGGCCTGCTCGGCCGTTCGGGTTCGGGCAAGTCCACGCTTCTGCGCCTGATCGCAGGGTTGGCGCGCCCCCAGGGCGGCAGCCTGACCTATATGGGCGCGCCCATCGAAGGCCCGGCGCAAGGCGTCGCCATGGTGTTCCAGGGCTTTGCGCTGTTTCCCTGGATGACGGTGCTGGAGAATGTGCAGCTGGGGCTGGAAGCGCTGGGCCTGCCGCAGGCCGAGATCCGCAGCCGCGCTTTGGCCGCCATCGACCTGATCGGGCTGGACGGTTACGAAAGCGCCTATCCGCGCGAACTTTCGGGGGGCATGCGCCAGCGCGTCGGCTTCGCCCGCGCCGTGGTGGTGCATCCCAACATCCTCTTGATGGACGAGCCCTTCAGCGCCCTGGACGTGCTGACCGCCGAAAACCTGCGCACCGACCTGGTAGAGCTGTGGGGAAACGGCAAGCTGCCGATCAAGGGCATCATCCTGGTCACCCATAACATCGAGGAAGCGGTGCTGATGTGCGACCGGGTGCTGCTGTTCTCGTCAAGTCCCGCCAAGGTCAGCGCCGACATCGCCATCAACCTGCCCCAGCCGCGCGACCGCACCAGCCGCGAGTTCGAGAATTACGTTGATCAGATCTATGTCGAAATGACCGCCAAGCGCATCGAGCGCCTGCGCCAGGCGCAAAGCGACACCGGCACCAACATGGAGCTGGCGCATGTCTCGCCCAACCAGATTTCCGGTTTGATCGAGGCGCTGGCTGCCGCGCCCTATGACGGCAAGGCCGACTTGCCGGACATCGCCTATGAACAGGAACTGGAAGTGGACGAACTCTTTCCGGTGGCCGAAGCCATGCAGCTGCTGCGGCTGGCGGAAGTGGAAGGCGGCGACATCAAGCTCACGCACATGGGCAAGCGGTTCGCCGACGGCGAAATGAACGAGCGCAAGGAAATCTTCTCCCGCGCCCTGATCAGCCATGTGCCGCTGGCCGCCCATATCCGAAAAGTGCTGGACGAACGCGCCAGCCATTCCGCCCCCAAGACCCGCTTCCTGGACGAGCTGGAAGACCACATGGCCGAGGATGCGGCGGAGGAAACGCTGAAAACGGTGGTGAGCTGGGCCCGTTTCGGCGAACTGTTTTCTTATGACGACGACGCCGCGTCATTCAGCCTGGAAAACCCGACTTAGACTGGCTTCGGCTTGACCGTGCTGGCCGCCAGCTTGGCGCGGGCGCGGGCCTGGTCGGTATTGTCGCCGCGCGCCAGCGCCACGCCCATGCGGCGTTTCACAAAACTTTCCGGCTTGCCGAACAGGCGAATGTCGCTGCCCGGCACTTTCAAGGCATCGTCCACGCCCTTGAAGGTCATCGCCTTGGCATCAACGCCGCCATAGATCACCGCCGAGGCGCCGGGCGAGGCCATCTCGGTATTGACGGGCAGGCCCATAATGGCGCGGGCATGCAAAGCGAATTCCGATTGCAACTGACTGACCAGGGTGACGAGGCCCGTATCGTGGGGGCGCGGAGAGACTTCCGAGAACCACACGTCATCGCCCTTCACGAACAGCTCGACACCGAAGATGCCAAGCCCGCCCAGCGCACCTGTCACCTTGGCGGCCATGTCGCGGGCCTTGGCCTTGGCCGCCTCGCTCATGGGCTGCGGCTGCCAGCTTTCGATGTAATCGCCATCCTTCTGGACATGGCCGATGGGCTCGCAGAAATGCGTGCCGTCGGCGGCGCGCACCGTCAGCTGGGTGATTTCATAATCGAAGCGGATTTCGCCTTCGAGGATCACGCGCGCCTCGCGCACCCGCCCCGCGCTCAGCGCCTTGTCCCACGCCACCACCACATCGTCAGCCGATTTCAGGCGCGACTGGCCCTTGCCGGACGAAGACATCACCGGCTTCACGAAGGAAGGATAGCCGATGCGGGCAGCGGCGGCCTTCAACTCGTCCAGCGACGAGGCGAAGGCATACGGCGAGGTCGGCAGTTTCAGCTCTTCTGCCGCCAGCACCCGGATGCGCTCGCGGTTCATGGTGATATGGGCGGCGCGGGCGGTGGGAATGACCGTGCAGAGCTTGTCGGCCTCGATCCGCACCAGTTCGTCGGTGGCCAGCGCCTCGATCTCGGGTACCAGGAAATGCGGACGTTCATGCTCGACCAGCCGGCGGAGCGCGACTGCATCGGTCATGTCGATGACATGGCTGCGATGGGCCACCTGCTGGGCCGGGGCATTGACGTAGCGGTCCACCGCGATGGTTTCCACGCCAAGACGCTGCAACTCGATGAT
>CANKIV010000184.1 GCA_947482125.1 Alphaproteobacteria bacterium | reverse complement strand
CATGCCCATGTCCCCAGCGCGGTGTTCACCACCCCCGAACTGGCGGCGGTGGGCCTGACGGAAATGGCGGCGCTGGGCCTGGGCCATTCCATCGACGTCTACAAGTCCACCTTCAAGCCGCTGCTGCACACGCTGGGCGGGCGCGGGGTTCGCACCCTGATGAAGCTGATCGTGGACACCAGGACCGACAAGGTTCTGGGCTGCCACATCTTCGGCGACCATGCTGCCGAGATCATCCAGATCGTGGCGGTGGCGCTGAAAATGGGCGCCACCAAAAAGGATTTCGACAGCACCATCGCGCTGCATCCCACCGCCGCCGAGGAGCTGGTGACCATGCGGAGCAAGAGCTATAGCCGGACGCCAGTCGACCTGAAGATTTAAACCTTTGCGGGATAAGGGTTTTTGGCGCCGCCAAGGCCGTTCACCCTTGCCCGGCGCGATACTGGTAAAATCCGCCGCAACCGCCTATATCCACGGCCCGTTTGCGTGTTTTTGAAGGAGAATGGCGTGGCCCCGAGCTGGACCCCGCAGAGTTGGCAGGAAAAGACCGCCCGTCAGATGCCGGACTATCCGGACAAGGCGGCGCTGGACCGCGTCCTGGGCCAGCTCAAGACTCATCCGCCGCTGGTGTTCGCAGGGGAAGCCCGCAACCTGATGACCAGCCTGGGCCAGGTGGCGCAAGGCAAGGCCTTCCTGCTGCAGGGCGGCGACTGCGCCGAAAGCTTCGCCGAATTCCATCCCGACAATATCCGCGACACCTTCCGCGTGCTGCTGCAGATGGCGGTGGTGCTGACCTTTGCCGCCGGCGTGCCGGTGGTGAAAGTGGGCCGCATTGCCGGGCAGTTCGCCAAGCCGCGCTCCGACGATTTCGAAACCCAGAACGGCGTCAAGCTGCCGTCCTATCGCGGCGACAATATCAACGGCAGCGAATTCACCCCCGAAGCGCGCATCCCCGATCCGCAGCGTCTGCTGCAGGCCAACGCCCAGTCGGCGGCGACGCTGAATCTTCTGCGCGCCTTTGCGCAGGGCGGTTATGCCGACCTGCACAATGTCCATCGCTGGATGCTGGGCTTCATCGCGGACTCGCCGGCCGGCGAACAGTATAAGGGTCTCGCCCAGCGTATTTCCGAAACGCTCGAATTCATGGATGCGATCGGCATCACCTCGACGTCGGTGCCCCAGCTGCGCGGCACCGATTTCTACACCTCGCACGAAGCGCTGCTGCTGCCCTATGAGCAGGCGATGACGCGCGTCGATTCCACCAGCGGCGATTGGTACGACACCAGCGCCCATATGCTGTGGATCGGCGATCGCACCCGCCAGCTGGACGGCGCCCATGTCGAATTCATGCGCGGCATCAAGAATCCGATCGGCCTGAAATGCGGCCCCACCCTGGAGCCGGACGATCTCCTGCGCCTGATCGCGGCGCTCAATCCGTCCAATATTCCCGGCCGGTTGACCCTGATCGCCCGCTTCGGCGCCGACAAGATCGCCGAAAAGCTGCCCGCTTTGGTGCGCGCCGTGAAGCGCGAAGGCGCTTCAGTGGTGTGGTCGTCCGACCCCATGCACGGCAACACCATCAAGCTGCAGTCCGGCTACAAGACGCGCCCTGTCGAGCGGGTTCTGGAAGAAGTGCGCAGCTTCTTCGCCATCCACCGCGCCGAAGGCACCCATGCCGGCGGTGTGCATTTCGAGATGACCGGCCAGAATGTCACCGAATGCCTGGGCGGCGCGCAGGGCCTTAAGGAAATCGATCTTGCCGATCGCTACCAGACCGCCTGCGATCCGCGCCTCAATGCCAGCCAGGCGCTGGAACTGGCATTCCTGATCGCGCAAGGCATTCGCGACGAACGCATGAAAGATTCGGGGCTGGCCGCCTCGGCCTGATCATCCATATGGGCATTGCGCGCCTGTTGGCGAAGGGCTGGATCGTTTTCTGCCTCTTCGCGGGCGCCCATGCCTTGCGCCTGGCGCTGATCTCCGGCCTGCCGCTGGAATCCTCGTCCTTCGCCATCGGCGTCTGCGCCGTGCTGTTCATGGCCATGGGGCTGTTGTTCGTCGGGGGATTCGGCGCCTCCGCGGGACATTCCGGTACGCCCTGGCTGGCGGGCTTGCGGCCGCACCACCTGATCCCCGGCTTCAACGAAGCGGTGTTCATGGTCTTTGTGACGCTGAGTTTTCTCAACCAGGCGCTGGTGGCGCCCGGCATCATCGACCGCGGCGTCGCCGGTGCGCTGGAGAATGCGGTCTACTATGTCGTGCCCGGACAGAGGGCGCTGGTGCATGCGCTGGAAGACTGCACCCTGGATGGCGGCCGCGCCTTTGCCGCCGCCTTCGCCTGGCTGCTGGGTATCGTCTATCTCGCCAGCGCGGCGTCGCGGCTGAAACTCCAGGCCGGGCTGATCCGGCTGGAGGCGGGCGATCGGGTCCAGCCGCTGGGCCCGACCTTGCGCGCCTTCCTGTTCGGGACGGTCGCGGTCGTTGCCATCCAGTTCCTGTTTGTGGGCTCGGCCTATCCCTGGCTGGCCTGCAGCGCCTTTGCCGACATCACCGGGGCGGTTCTGACGGGCCTGGCCCCCCTGATGCTGGCCTATCTGATTGTCGCCGCATTGGCCTCGCTGATGGCCGCGGCCCCCGAAAAATAGCCATTCGGAACAACGGGTTATATCGGTAATAAAGCGGAATATTTGTTTGCTGGCGGCCTGCCATGGGGCAGGCCCTTAATAAGCGCCTGATTTCACTGGGGACCACCCAATCTTGTTTCTCCGTCGCCGCGTGCCTGAAAGTGGACCGCTCAAGGCTGCCGTCATCGGCGCCGGCGTGTTCGGCCATCACCACGCCACCAAGTACAAGGCGCTGGGCCAGGCCGGCGGGGATGTCGAGCTGTTCGCCGTCGCCGATCCCAATGCCGACATGCGCGCCAAGGCCAAGGCGCATTATGGCTGCAAGACCGTGGCCGACTGGCGCGAGCTCCTGGGCAAGGTGGATCTGGTCAGCGTCTGTTCGCCCGCCGTCACCCATGCCGAGATCGTGCGCGCCTTCCTGAACGCCGGCGCGCATGTGCTGGTGGAAAAGCCCATCGCCACCACCGAGGAAGAGGCCGCCGAACTGGTGGCGCTGTCGCGTGAGCAGGGCAGGGTTCTGACCGTCGGCCATCAGGAGCGTTTTGTCTTTGCCCGCACCGGGCTGCTCGACCTGGCCGAGACGCCGCAGGAAATCACCTGCTGGCGGCAAGGGCCCTGGACCGGCCGCGGCGACGACGTCTCGGTGGTGCTGGATTTGATGATCCACGATATCGACCTGGTCCATTCTCTGGTGCCGGGCGCGGTCACCGAAGTGCGTGCCGATGGCCTGATCGAATACGGCCCGCATGCCGATGAAGTTTTCGCCCTGCTGAAGTTCGCCAACGGCACGGTCGCCAAGCTGGAAACCAGCCGCGTCGCCACCGAGCGCAAGCGCGGCTTGCGCGCCGTCTATGCCGACGGCGTGGTGGAAATCGATTTCCTCTCCCGCACCGTCAAGAACACCACGCCCCGTCCGCTGGGCGCGCTGGAACTGGGCGATCCGCTGGGCGAAGCGGTTGCCGGCTTTGTCGCCGCCGCCAGGGCGGGCATGGACGCGCTGGTGACGCCGGAACAGGCGGCCCAGGCGCTGGAAACTGCGCTCTGGATCGAGGAAGCCTCGGGCGTTGCCGTGCCGCGGTCCCAGACCCGCGCCGCCGCAGGCCGCTAGCAACATCTGCCTGACACACGCTACATAACGGTCATGGTGGACCGTTATCGCATCGCGCTTGCCCAGTTGAACCCGGTGATGGGCGACATCGCCGGTAACCTCAAGGCCGCGCGCGCGGGCCGCGCCCAGGCCGCAGGCGCAGACGTCATCCTGTTTTCCGAACTCTTCATCGTCGGCTATTCGCCCGAAGACCTGGTGCTGAAGCCGGCGCTGCAGGATGACGCCCGCGCCGCGGTGGAAGAGCTGGCGAAGGATACCGCCGATGGCGGCCCCGCGGTGCTGATCGGCACGCCATGGGTGGAGGAGGGCAAGCTCTACAATGCCGTGGCGTTGCTGGATGGTGGCAGGATCGCGGGCGTCACATTCAAGCATGACCTGCCCAACTACGGCGTGTTCGACGAAAAGCGCGTCTTTGCCGCCGGGCCGCTGCCCGAACCCATGATGGTCCGCGGCGTGTCGCTGGGGGTGCCGATCTGCGAGGATATCTGGGGGCAGGGTGCGGCCGACGCCCTGGCGAAGCTGGGCGCGGAAATCCTTTGCGTTCCCAACGGCTCGCCTTTCGAAGCGGGCAAGGAAGACGTGCGGCTGAAGCTGGCCGCAGCCCGCGTGCAGGAGACCGGTCTGCCGCTGATCTATCTCAACCAGCTCGGCGGGCAGGATGAGGTGGTCTATGACGGTGCGTCTTTTGTGCTGAACGCCGATCAGGCCATCGCCGCCGCATTGCCGGGCTGGGAAACCAGCGTCACCGTCACCGACTGGACGCGTGGCACGGATAGGAAATGGGTCTGCGCGTCGGGCGAAAAATTCGTCGCCGAAGACCGTTCTGCCCAAGTCTATCACGCCATGATGCTGGGACTGCGCGACTATGTGAACAAGAACCGGTTCCCCGGCGTGGTGCTGGGCCTGTCGGGCGGCATCGATTCCGCCATTTCGGCGGCGGTGGCGGTGGATGCACTGGGCGCGAACCGCGTGCGCTGCGTGATGCTGCCATCGCGCTATACCAGCCGCGAAAGCCTGGAAGACGCCGATGCCTGTGCCCGGATGCTGGGCGTCGCATACGAGACCATCGAGATCGAGCGTGCTGTCGCGGCGCTGGGCGAAACCCTGGCCGCACCCTTCGCCGGCACGCAGGCCGACACCACCGAAGAGAATATCCAGTCGCGCCTGCGCGGGGTGATCCTGATGGCGATCTCCAACAAGTTCGGGCCGATGGTGCTGACCACCGGCAACAAGAGCGAGATGAGCGTCGGCTATGCCACCCTCTATGGCGACATGTGCGGCGGCTATAATGTGCTCAAGGACATCTACAAGACCGAGGTGTTCGCGCTGTCCCGCTGGCGCAACCAGAATTCCCCGGCCGGCGCGCTGGGGCCGCAGGGCCGCGTCATTCCCGAGCGCATCATCGACAAGCCGCCCAGTGCCGAGCTCAAGCCCGACCAGACCGACCAGGATTCCCTGCCGCCCTACGATATCCTGGACGGCATCCTGGAATGCCTGGTGGAGCGCGAATGCAGCTTCGAGCAGACGGTGGCGAAGGGTTACGACCCCGCCACGGTCAAGCGGGTCGAGCATCT
>CANKIV010000183.1 GCA_947482125.1 Alphaproteobacteria bacterium | reverse complement strand
TAGAGCAGGGCCAATTCGAACAGGGAAAGATCGACAAGACATGTGCGGTATCATCGGGATCGTCGGCCAGAGCAACGTTGCCGACCGTTTGGTCGACGGGCTCAAGCGGATGGAATATCGCGGCTATGACTCGGCGGGCATCGCCACACTCGAAGATGGCGAGATTTCGCGCCGCCGTTCGCCGGGCAAGCTGAACAAGCTGGGCGCGGTGCTGGAGCAAAAGCCGCTGCACGGCCATACCGGCATCGGCCACACCCGCTGGGCGACCCATGGCGCGCCGACCGAATGTAACGCCCATCCCCATGCTACCGCCCGCGTCGCCATCGTCCACAACGGCATCATCGAGAATTTCCGCGAATTGAAGAGCGAGCTGGAGGCCAAGGGCCACAGCTTTGAATCCGAGACCGACAGCGAAGTCGCTGCCCATCTGGTCACCGATCTGATGGGTCAGGGGCTGGCGCCGGATGAGGCCGCCAAGCAGGCGGTGGCGCGGCTGACCGGCGCCTATTCCATCGCCATGATCTTCAAGGATCACGAAGGCCTGCTGGTGGGTGCGCGCAAGGGTGCGCCGCTGGCGGTCGGCCATGCCGACACCGAAGCCTATATCGGCTCCGACGCTTTCGCGCTGGCGCCTTTCACCAACCGCGTCACCTATCTGGAAGAGGGCGATGTGGTGGTGATCCGCGGACCGCAGGTTTCCATCTTTGACGCCGCTGGCCGTCCCGCCAACCGCGAAATCAAGATCACCACCGCCTCCGCCGCGCTGGTGGACAAGGCCGGCCACAGCCATTTCATGGCCAAGGAAATCCACGAGCAGCCCGAAGTGGTGGGCCATACCCTGGCCCATTATCTCGATCCCGCCGGCCCGGTGGTGCGCCGCCTGGGTGTGGGCCTGCGCCCCGCTCTGGCCAAGGCCTCTCGCCTGACCATCTCGGCCTGCGGCACCGCCTTTTATGCCGGCATGGTCGGCAAATACTGGTTCGAAAAGCTGGGCCGCATCGCGGTGGAAATCGATGTCGCCTCCGAACTGCGCTATCGCGATCCGGTCTATCCCGACCATGGCGTGGCGCTGTTCGTGTCCCAGTCGGGCGAGACGGCCGATACGCTGGCGGCGCTGCGCGACGCCAAGGCCAAGGGCCAGACCACCATCGCGGTGGTCAATGTCGCCGAAAGCTCCATCGCCCGCGAGGCCGATATCGTGCTGCCCACCTATGCCGGCCCGGAAATCGGCGTCGCCTCGACCAAGGCCTTCACCTGCCAGCTGGCGGCGCTGGCCAGTTTCGCCATCGCGGCGGGCGTGGCGCGCGGTCATCTCAGTGCCGAAGACGAAAAGAAGCTTTGCGCCTCGCTGCTGGAGACGCCGCGCCATATCGCCGAATTCCTCAAGCAGGAACCGGCGATCAAGCTGGTGGCCGAGGAAATCGCCAAGGCGCGCGACGTTCTTTATATGGGCCGCGGCCCCTCCTATCCGCTGGCGCTGGAAGGCGCCCTGAAGCTGAAGGAGATTTCCTATATCCATGCCGAGGGCTATGCCGCCGGCGAGATGAAGCACGGCCCCATCGCGCTTATCGACGAGGCCGTTCCGATCATCGTCATCGCCCCCCATGACCACCATTTCGAAAAGACCATCTCCAACATGCAGGAAGTGATGGCGCGCGGCGGCAAGGTGCTGCTGATTTCCGACCGCGAAGGCATCGAAAAGGCCGGCAAGGTCTGGGCCAGCATCGAGGTGCCGACCACCAACGCCTTCATCACCCCGCTGCTCTATGCCATTCCGGTGCAGTTGCTGGCTTACTATGCCGCCATTGCCAAGGGCACCGATGTGGACCAGCCGAGAAATCTCGCCAAGTCGGTCACGGTCGAATAAGGCGGGCCTTGGCCCTGTAACACGGGGCCTGTAAGGTCGCGCCATGACCGATCAGAACGCCCTCAAACGCGCCGTCGCCGCCAAGGCGCTGGACTATGTCCAGGATGGCATGAAGCTGGGGCTTGGCTCCGGCTCCACCGCGGAAATCTTTGTTGAAATGCTGGCGCCGCGGGTGCGCGGCGGGGAAAAATTGCTCTGCGTGCCGACCTCGGAGCGCACCGCTGCCCTGGCGCGCAAGCTGGGCCTGACCCTGGCATCGCTGGACGATCTGGCGCCGCTGGATCTCACCATTGATGGCGCCGACGAGGCTGACCGCAATCTCGACCTGATCAAGGGCGGCGGCGGCATGCTGCTGCGCGAGAAGATCGTTGCGGCGGCTTCGCGCCGCATGATCGTCATTGCGGACGAAACCAAGCTGGTGCCGCGTCTGGGCAAATATCCTCTGCCGGTGGAAGTAGTTGAGTTCGGCCACAAATCCATCGCCGCGCGGCTCGCCCGCGCGCTGGTGGCGTGCGGCTATGACAATGCCCCCATGACCCTGCGTCAGCGGGATGGGGGTACCTTCAAGACCGATGGCGGCAATGTGATCTACGACATTGCCTTTGGGGCCATCCAGAATGCGCCCAAGCTGGCGGCGGCGATCTCGGCGGTGCCCGGCGTGGTCGAGCATGGGTTGTTCATCGGCATCGCCACCACGCTTCTGATTGCCGGCCCCGGCGATATCGCGGTTATTGAACGGGAAAAATAATCGACCAGAGGCGGCGGACCAGCCGCAACCGGCGGTCCGGTTCGCGGTCCTGTGCCACGGCAAGGACATACCGCCCGCCGCCCGCGCCGCATGTCGATGCTTCCCAGTCCACACAGTTCAGTGTCTGTCCCGCCGGACCATCCGGCGCGGCGCGCTGGGCGGCCGGCGTCCCGGCCAGCGCCCACATCATGTCGCGCACCATTTCGTAGGAGCGGGTGAAATAGCTGTGCCCAGCCGGATCGCCCGGCGCCCGGCCGGCATCCACCACATCCACCGCGCCGTAACCGGTGCGATATTCCAGGTTGCGCAGCGGCACGCGCCCGGCACGGGGTACGCCGCCGTGAACGCTTTCCGAGGTGATCAGCGCCAGGTCGTTGTCCGAGGAATAAAGTGTTGTGCGCCCTATGCAGCTACTGGCGCGTTTCAGCAGGTGACTGAAATCGTCATTGCCTTGCTCGGCGCCGACATCGGCGGCGGACAGGATCATCTGGTCCACCACGCCGCTTCGTTCCTGGCACAGCGCCCCGGTCGCGCCCAGCACAATGCGTGCGCCCATGCTGTGGGCAACCACGTTCACCGTCAGCCCCGCGTCCTTCATCTCCCGCATCAATCCGATCAGCGCGGGCACGGCATAGCTGCTGCGCTCGATATCGGCGGCGTAGCGGTCGAATTTTCCTTCGCTGCTCCAGCTGAACATCAAGGTGGTGCAGCGCCACTGGGTGTCCAGCGCGATCTGTCCCGCCCGAAACAGGCCGGTGGCGAAGGTGGCGTTGTAGCCATGGATCACCAGCAGCACGCTTTTGCATTGCATCGCCCGCGCCGCATCCCGGATGTGCCGGGCGAAGTCCGCCACCGTCGCCGCGCTGTCGCAATGTTGCGCTGTCACGCCGGGATTTTGCCCAGGCATGGCAATGGCGGGGATGGTGACATCGGTCCGGCCGCAGCGCAGCGCCGCGCCCCAGTGCAGGCCGAAGCTGCCCGCCACCGGCTCGCGGTCGGTTGCGAAAAACACCGAGCGGGTCGCCGCGTCGCGGCCCCAGACCGAATTGACGGCTTCCGGCCGCAGCGAATTGGACAGGGTGCAGCCGCCCAGAGCCAGGGCCGCACACAGGGCCAGCATGCCGCCGCGCCAGTTTTTCTTTTTCATCCCGCCCCGCATTGTCGCCAAACCCCGGCTCGGCTACAGCGTTATAGCGCAAGCGCAAGGCCGCAGGCATGACCAAATACGACTACGACCTCTTTGTTATCGGCGGTGGCTCCGGCGGCGTGCGCGCCAGCCGGATGGCGGCGCTGGCCGGCGCCAGGGTCGCGCTGGCGGAGGAATGGCGCATGGGCGGAACCTGCGTCATTCGCGGCTGCATCCCCAAGAAGCTGCTGGTCTATGCCAGCCAGTTTTCCGAAAATTTCCTGGACGCGCCCGGTTACGGCTGGACCCTGGGAGAGCCGAAATTCGACTGGCCCACCCTGATCGCCAACAAGGACAGGGAAATCGACCGGCTGGAAGGCCTCTACAAGACCAATGTCGAAAAGGCGGGCGTTACCATCCTGCAGGACCGCGCCGTGTTCGAGGATGAGCACACCTTGCTGCTGGTCAATTCGCAAAAGAAGATCACGGCGGAAAAGATCCTGATCGCCACCGGCAACCGCCCGACACGCGAGATGGGCACCAGCCACGTCATTCCCGGCGGCGAGCTCTGCATCACCTCCGACGAGGCCTTTCATCTGGAAAAACTGCCCCGGCGCATCCTGATCGCGGGCGGCGGCTATATCGCGCTGGAATTCGCCCACATCTTTCATGGCCTGGGAGCCAAGGTCTCGCTGGTCTATCGCGGCGAAAAGCCCTTGCGCGGTTTTGACGACGACATGCGCGACGCGCTTTGCGCCTCGATGCAGGACCGCGGCCTGGAAGTGCTGCTGGGCTGCGAATTCACCAAGATCGAAAAACGCGGCGATTGCCTGCATGCCGAGACCAACAAGGGTGCCGTGATCGAATGTGACCAGATCATGCTGGCGATCGGCCGCCAGCCCAACACCATGGCGCTGCATGTCGAAAAGGCCGGCGTGGAACTGGGCAGGAAGGGCGAGGTGAAGGTGGACGGATATTCGCGCACCAGCGCGCCGCACATCTATGCCATCGGCGACGTGACCGACCGCATGCAGCTGACCCCGGTGGCGATCCACGAGGCCATGTGCTTCGTCGAGACGGCGTTCAAGAACAATCCCACCCGGCCCGACCATGCCCATGTCCCCAGCGCGGTGTTCACCACCCCCGAACTGGCGGCGGTGGGCCTGACGGAAATGGCGGCGCTGGGCCTGGGCCATTCCATCGACGTCTACAAGTCCACCTTCAAGCCGCTGCTGCATACGCTGGGCGGACGCGGGGTTCGCACCCTGATGAAGCTGATCGTGGACGCCAAGACCGACAAGGTTCTGGGCTGTCACATTTTCGGCGACCATGCCGCCGAGATCATCCAGATCGTGGCGGTGGCGCTGAAAATGGGCGCCACCAAAAAGGATTTCGACGGCACCATCGCGCTGCATCCCACCGCCGCCGAGGAACTGGTGACCATGCGCACCAAGAGCTACAGCAAGACGCCTTAGCGACGGAGGGGCAGATGAAAACTACGTACGCCTTGCTGTGTTCGGTCTTGCTGATGTCAGTTGAAGCGCGGGCGCAATGCATCAATCAGCCACTTCGACCCGTGGCCGGC
>CANKIV010000182.1 GCA_947482125.1 Alphaproteobacteria bacterium | reverse complement strand
TGGCCGGCATGGTGATGACCACAGGCATTGATGCAGCCGGAAATCTTGATCTTCAGTTCGCCGATCTCGTGCTGGCGGTCCAGGTCGGCGAACTTCAGGGCGATGCGTTGGGCGATGGGGATCGAGCGGGCATTGGCCAGGTCGCAATAATCCAGGCCGGGGCAGGCGATGATGTCGGTGATAAGCCCGGCATTGGCGCTGGCGAAATCCAGTTCCTTGAGCCTGGCGTAAATCGCCGGCAGATCCTTCTTGCGGACATGCGGCAGCACCAGATTCTGCTCATGGGTGACGCGCACTTCGCCGACGCTGTAGGTGTCCATCAGTTCGGCGATGGTTTCCATCTGCTCGGAGGTGGCGTCGCCCGGCACCTGGCCCGGCGTCTTCAGGGTGATGGTGGCGATGGCATAGCCGGGCGCGCGATGGGCATGGACATTGGTCTTCACCCAGTTGGCGAAATCCTTGCCGGCGTCGGGAATGGCATCCGGCAGCCCGGTGTCGAGGTTGGGCGGTGCGAAATAGGCGGTGATGCGGTCCAGTTCGTCCTGCGGCAATTGCAGGTTGCCGCCCTGCTTGATTTCGGCGAACTCGCGCTGCACCTGGCGGCGCATTTCCTCGATCCCCAGGGCGTTGGTGAGGATCTTGATGCGCGCCTTGTAGATATTGTCGCGGCGGCCCTGCTCGTTATAGACGCGCATGGCGGCTTCCAGGAAAGCGAGAATGTCTTCCTTCTCGACGAACTCGCCCAGCACCTGCGCGATATAAGGCGTGCGGCCCATGCCACCGCCGACCAGCACCTTGTAACCGGTGCGGCCCTCGCCGTTCTTCACGATCTCGATCGCCATGTCGTGATACTTCAGCGCGGCGCGGTCGTGCGGGGCGCCGCCGACGGCGATCTTGAACTTGCGCGGCAGGAAGACGAATTCGGGATGCAGGCTGGACCACTGGCGGATGATCTCGGCCAGCGGACGGGGGTCCTCGATCTCGTCGGCGCTCGCGCCGGCAAAATGGTCGGCGGTGACATTGCGGATGCAATTGCCGCTGGTCTGGATGGCGTGCATCTCGACCGAGGCCAGATCGCTGAGAATGTCCGGCACGTCCACCAGCTTGGGCCAGTTGTACTGGATGTTCTGGCGGGTGGTGAAATGGCCATAGCCCTTGTCATACTTGCGCGCGATGTGCGCCAGCATCCGCATCTGCTTCGACGAGATGGTGCCGTAGGGCACCGCGACGCGCAGCATATAGGCGTGCAGTTGCAGATAGAGGCCGTTCATCAGCCGCAGCGGCTTGAACTGGTCTTCGGTCAGTTCGCCCTTCAGCCGGCGCTCGACCTGAAGCTTGAACTGGGCGGTGCGCTCGGCGACGAAGCGGGCGTCGAATTCGTCATAGCGGTACATGTTGGGCGCGACTTCAGACATTGACCATTCCCGCCTGCTTGCCCAGATCGGTGCGCACCGTGGGGCCGGCGGCGCGGATGATCTCGCGTTCCTTCACCGGCTGGATGACGCCCTTCACCTCGCGCACCTCGAACAGATACGGCGCGACGAATTCATTGCGGACGGTTTCGGCCTGCGCCGCCGCCAGCGCGGCATCGGCGCTGGCCGGGTCAGCGAAAACATCGCCGTCGGCCAGGGCCAGCACCCAGCCATCGCCCTTGCGATACAGGACGTCGCCGTCGCGCAAGCGATTGGCGGTGAGCATTTGCGAGCCGTGGTTCTGGTGCGCCATGGAGGCGCGAAAGACCATGACCGGGGGGCAAAATCAAGACTTCAACACGTCGCATGTGTAGTTTTCTAGTAATAACATAATTATTTTGTATTATTTGCAGCCGGGATATCGGCATAGTCGCGGAAAGAGGGGATTTATCGCCGTGGCATCCAGGACTTTGACCATCCCGCAACTGGCGGCGGTGATGGCCGGCAACGGGCTGGAATTCTATGACTTCCTGATCTTTGGCTTTTTCGCCGTGCAGATCGGCGCGGTGTTCTTTCCCGGCCAGGATTCCACCGCCAGCCTGCTGCAGACCCTGGCCATCTTCGGTGTCGGCTTTCTCACCCGCCCACTGGGCGGTGCGGTGATCGGTCCCCTCGGCGACCGCATCGGCAGGAAGCCCGCCATGCTGTTCTGTTTCGGGCTGATGGGATTTTCCATCCTGGGCATGGCGCTGACGCCGTCTTTCGCCAGCATCGGCTGGGCCGCGCCCGTGCTGGTTGTGATCTTCCGCCTGCTGCAGGGTTTCGCGCTGGGCGGGGAAGTGGGACCCGCCACCGCCTTCCTGATGGAAGCAGCCCCGGCGGAAAAGCGCGGGCTGTATGTCTCGCTGCAATTTGCCACCCAGCAGAGCGCGATCCTGGTGGCGGGCCTAGTCGGCGTGGTGCTGTCCAATCTTCTGACCCCGGACCAGTTGACACAGTGGGGCTGGCGCATCGCCAT
This sequence comes from Alphaproteobacteria bacterium, assembly GCA_947482125.1. Lineage (GTDB taxonomy): Bacteria > Pseudomonadota > Alphaproteobacteria > Micropepsales > Micropepsaceae > Rhizomicrobium. The sequence goes on along the minus strand of CANKIV010000182.1, from coordinate 2,898 downwards.
GCTGCTCGGCGTGGCGGTGGTGCCGTTTGCACTGACGATGCGCCGCACGCTGCCCGAGACGCTGGAGGTGCGCGCGAATATCGCCAGGCCGCGTCCGACACGCGCGCATGCATGGCTGGCGGCGGTAACGATCGCGATGCTGGCCAGCGCCACCATCGCCACCTTCACCATGAACTACATGAACATCTTCGCCACCCACACGCTGGGCCTGTCATCGTCGATCGCCTTTGGCGCGGTGGTGGTCAGCGGCACCTGCGGCGTGATCTTCAATCCCGTCGGCGGCTGGCTCAGCGACCGTATCGGCCGCAAGCCGGTGATGACGACGGCGTCGGGGCTTCTCTGTCTGGTGGGCATTCCCTGTTTCATGATGATGTCGCATCTGCGCACGCCGCTGGCGCTCTATGCCGGCACCGCTGTGATGTCGATCCTGCTGGCCTTCAGCCTGCCGTCCATCATGTCGAGTTTAAGCGAAAGCCTGCCACAGCAGATGCGCTCCGGCGGCATCGGCATCGTCTATGCCGTGGCGATCTCGATCTTCGGCGGCACGGCGCAGTTCGTGGTTGCCTGGCTGACGGCGGTCAGCGGCTCGCCGCTGGCGCCGTCCTGGTACATGTGCGGCGCGCTGATGGTGGGGGTTTGCGGCATGGTGCTGATGCGCGAGACCGCCCCGGTCAAGCAGCCTGGCTGATCGCGCTTTCATGCCAGCGCCGCAGCAGCGCCCATTCCAGCAGGGACAAGGCCGCGAAGATCAAGACGCCGGCGGCCGCCAGCAGGGCCAATGCCGCGAAGAGGGTTGCGATCTCCAGCCGGTTGCCGGACTCCACAATCCGCCAGGCCAGGCCCGTGGCGGTGCCGCTGCCGGCCACGAACTCCGCCACCACCGCGCCGATCAGGGCGAGGCCGCCGGCGGTTTTCATGCCTGACAGAAGATAGGGCAAGGCGGTGGGCAGGCGGATGCGCCAAAGGATTTGCAAGCGCGAAGCGCCATGCAACCGCGCCAGATCCAGCAGATTGAAGTCGGCCGACTTCAGTCCCAAAGTCGCGCCCGCCAAGATGGGGAAGAAGGCGACGATGGTGGCGATGATCACCAGCGCAAGGTTGATGTGCTCGAAGCCCACCCAGATCATGATCAGGGGCGCGATGGCGACCACCGGGGTGACTTGAAGAATGACGGCGTACGGATAGAGCGTGCGCTCCAGAAGCCGGCTTTGCGAAAAGCCGATGGCGGCGGCGACGCCCAGCACGCACGCGGCAAAGAAAGCTTGCAGGGTGACGGACAGGGTCGAGAACAGGCTTTCCATCAGCGAGGTAAAATTTGCGCAGAAGGCGCGGGCAATGGCACTGGGCGCCGGCATCACATATTGGGGCACCTGCCAATGGGCGATGGCCGCTTCCCAGCCACCCAGCACCAGCGCGGCCAGCAACAGGGGAAAGGCGATGTCGGTAAGCCGCTTCATGCGGTGGCCTGATTTAATTCGGCGCTGATCGTGCGCTGGGCTTCGACCGTCACCGCTGACAGGCGGTCGTCACGGCTGTGAGGCAGGGCAATGTCAGCGGCGATGCGGCCGGGGCGCGGTGTCATCACCAGCACCCGCTGCGACAGATACGAACTTTCGCTGACGCTGTGGGTAACGAACAAGATGGTAAGGCCATCCTCGCGCCATAGCCGCAGCAGGTCGTCGCCCAGCCGGTTGCGGGTGATCTCGTCCAGGGCGGCGAAGGGTTCGTCCAGCAGCAGCAGTTTCGGCTCTGCTACCAAAGCGCGGGCAAGCGACACGCGCATCTTCATGCCGCCAGAAAGTTCGCGCGGCAAGGCGTGTTCAAATCCCGCAAGGCCCACCCGCGCCAGCACAGCGCGCGCGCGGACATCCGCTTCCCGGCGCGGCATGCTTTTCAGATCCAGCGGGAACCGCGCATTGGTCAGCGCGTCGGCCCAGGGCATCAGGGTCGGTTCCTGGAAGACAAAACCGATTTGCGGTTTGCCGTGCGGGAAATCTACCTTACCCGCATCGGGCGCCAGCAATCCCGCGGCCAGCCGCAGGGCGGTGGACTTGCCGCAGCCGCTCGGCCCCAGCAGCGAAACGAATTCGCCGGGCGCCACGGTGAACGACAGATCGCGCAGCGCCTGTGTTCCGTTTGCGAACCGCTTGGCGACCCGCGACAGCGACAGCAGGCTCATTGAAAATTCTGGAAGGTGCGGCGCACGAAGCTGAGGTCATAGGCTTTCTTGTAGTCCAGCCCTTTGGGATACAGGCCCAGTCCCGCCATGGTGTCATAGAAGAACTTCCACCGCTGGTCGGTCATGCTGCCCAGGCCGAAGGCCTTGCCATCGCCGCTCACCACCATCTCATGCGACTTCATCTTGTCCAGCGCCTGTTTCAGGATGGCGTCGGTCATGTCGGGATTGTCGCGCTTGATCAGCGCATTGCCCTTGGCCGGGTTGTTCAGGTAGCGCTGCCAGCCCAGCCGCGTGGCGTCGACGAAGCCCTGTACCGTCGCCCGGTCGGTATCGATGCGCTTCTGCGGTACCAGCACCATGTTGGCGTAACCGGGATAGCCGTAATCGGCCAGCAGGAAGACCTTGGGCTTGAAGCCGGCCTGCTTCTCGATCGTGTAGGGCTCGCTGGTGAGATAGCCCTCCTGTATGGCATTGGGGTCCTGGATGAAGGGCGCCAGATTGTGGGTATACTTGCGGATCTGCCGGTCGCTGAAACCGAACTTGGTGCGCAGCCAGGGCCAGAAGGCGCTCATGGTGGCGGCGGAAATCAGAACCGGCTTGCCGCGCATCTCGGCAATGGAATTGAGGTCGCGGCGCGGATGGCTGATCAGCACCTGCGGATCCTTCTGGAAGATCGCCATCACCGCCCGCACCGGCACGCCGGCCTTGACCATGTTGAG
>CANKIV010000181.1 GCA_947482125.1 Alphaproteobacteria bacterium | reverse complement strand
CCATCTGGCGGCGGGCGCCACCCTGGTGGGCTATTCCGGCGGCAAATGCCTGCGGGGTCCGCAATCCTCCGGCATGCTGATCGGCCAGAAAGACTTGTGCAAGGCCGCCTATTTCAATGCCGCGCCGCATCACAATTACGGCCGGGCGCTGAAATGCTCCAAGGAGGAATCCATGGGGTTGCTGGCGGCGGTGCGCCAGTGGTACCGCCGCGACCATGACGCCGAGCAGCGCATGTGGCGCGGGTGGCTGGAAAATATCGAAGCCAGGCTGAAGCAGCTACCCTCGACGCGGTTCGAATATCTGCAGCCCGACGATCTCTCCAACCGGGCGACCCGGCTGCGCATTCACTGGGATGCCAGGGTACTGGGCATCACCGGCACCGAGCTGCAGGCGCGGCTGGATGCAGGCAACCCGCGCATCCTGGTGGACAGCGCCAGCGGCGCGCGCCCCGACCGGATGGAAAGCGCCCTCACCATCATGCCCTACATGATGGACCCGGGCGAAGACCGCATCGTCGCCGATGCGCTGTTCGCGGGCCTGAGCAATCCGGGCCGCTATGAAAACCCGCCAGTCCCGAAGGGGGCGCTGGCGCAGCTGTCCGGCAACTGGGCCGTGACCATCAAGTATGTGCGCGGGCAGGGCGAGCAGCAGTTCACCTTGCAGCAGACCGGCGGCGCGCTGACGGGGACGCAGAAGGGCGAGCTCTATCAGGGTGCGCTGACCGGCGTGGTGCGCGCCAACACGGTCGAAATGCGCAGCCGCATGCCGGTGCCCGGCAGCGTGGTGGACTGGCGCTTCAAGGGCACCGCCTCCGGCAACGCCATGTCCGGCACGGTGGATCTCGGCGAATATGGCATCGTTCCCTGGACGGCGACAAAAATATGAAAAAGCTGATCTCCTGCGCCGCGCTGGCGCTTCTGACCGCGGCGGCTTCGGCGCAGCCGCTTCCCGCCTATGATCTACTGCTGCGCGGTGGCCGCGTCATCGACGCCAAGAACCGCATCGATGCGGTGATGGATGTCGCCATCAAGGACGGCAAGATTGCGCGTGTCGCGCCTGGCCTGGCACCCGGTGACGCCATCAAGACCATCGATGTGCGCGGCATGGTGGTGTCGCCGGGGCTCATTGATTTACATGTCCATGTTTATAATGGGACTGGCGAGAAGGGCTCTTATGCCGGCGATCTCAGCGTGCCGCCGGATGGCTTCACCTTCCGTGCCGGTGTCACCACGGTGGTGGATGCCGGTTGCGCCGGCTGGCGCAATTTCGAGGATTTCAAGGATCGCATCATCGACCGTTCCAAAACCCGCGTGCTGGCCATGCTCAATATCGTGGGCGCCGGCATGCGCGGCGGCAAATGGGAACAGGACATGGGCGACATGGACGGCGAAGCGACCGCCAAAATGGCGCAACGCTATCCCGGTCTGATCATCGGCGTGAAGGCGGCGCATTTTTCCGGACCCGAATGGAAGCCGATCGATGAAGCGGTGATCGCCGGCAACAAAGCCAATCTTCCCGTCATGGTGGATTTCGGCGTCGACCAGCCCACCCGTCCGCTTTATGACCTGCTGACCAAGAAGCTGCGTCCGGGCGACATCTACACCCACATGTTCTCCGGCCTGCGCCAGGAGCAGGATCCGGCGAGCAAGGGCCCCAGCAAGGCGTTCGTGGAAGGCCGCGCCCGCGGCATCTATTTCGACACCGGCACCGGCGGCGGCAGCTTCAAATTCATGCTGGCGGTCCCGATCATCAGCCAAGGCTTCAAGCCGGATTCGCTCTCCACCGACCTGCACACCGGCAGCATGAACAGCGCCACCAAGGACATTCTGAATGTCGCCAGCAAGATGATGGCGATCGGCCTGTCGCTGCCCGAGGTGATCGCCGACATGACCGCCCATCCCGCGCGCCAGATCAAGCGCGAAGACCTGGGCAACCTGTCGCCGGGATCGGTGGCGGATATCGCGGTGATCAGTGTGCAAAAGGGCCGCTTCGGCTACCTGGACATGGTCAATACGCGGGTCGATGGCGCGCAGAAGCTGGTGGCCGAACTGACCATCAAGGACGGCAAGATCGTCTATGACCTGAACGGGCTTTCTGCTTTGCCATGGACTGCATCGCCGGGCGACGTGAAGCTGGATCCCCGCTGGACCACTTTCCCGCGCCAGGATCCGGCGCTGGGCGTGACCGCGCGCTAGTGATGTTCTCCAAGCGCGATCTGCTGAAGGCCGCCGCGATGCGTTCCGCCGCTACTGCAGGTTCACGAACATGCCGCCATCCACCAGCAGCGCCGCGCCATTGACGTAGCGCGCCATGTCGGAGGCCAGGAAAATCACCGGCCCGGCCAGGTCCTCGGGAACGCCCAGCCGGCCCAGCGGCACGCGGCCTTCCATATAGGCGCGCTTCTTGGGATCGCTGAGATCTTCCTTGTTGATATCGGTCTGGATGGTTCCCGGCAGCACCGCATTGCAGCGAATGCCATGCTTGCCCAGCGCGATGGCCACCGAATTCATCATCGACAAAATACCGGCCTTGGTGGGGGTATAGTGGGTCTGATACTCGCCCCCGACATAGGCGGAAATCGAGGACACACCGATAATGGAACCGCCCTTGCCCTGTTTCATCATCTGCTGGGCGGCGGCCTGGATCATAAAATAGGCGCCGTGCAGGTTGACCGTCATGGTGCGCTCAAATATCTCGCGCGGCATGTCCAGGAAGGCGTGGAAGGGGCAGATGCCGGCATTGCTGACAAAGACGTCGACCTTGCCGAAGGCTTTGACCGCGGCTTCTATGAAGGCCGGGGCGCTGTCCGCCTGCGCCACATCGCCCTTGACCGCGATGCCGCGCCGGCCGGTGGCATTTATCGCCGATACCGTGTCATTCGCAGCCGCGTCGGTGGCATCGAAATAGTTGATGGCGACATCGGCGCCCTGGCGCGCCGCCTCGATCGCGACGGCGCGGCCGATGCCCGCCGAGGCCCCGGTGATCAGCAGGACTTTATCTTTCAGAAGCATCTTCCAACCCTGTTTTTATGGCGATACGCTATCCCGGCTGACAAATAGAACAAGCACAATCAGGGGCGTGGGCAGTGTCATTTCCGAAGATCAAGCATGTGCGCGCCTTTGTGGTGCGCGGCGGCGGTGCCGATTATCACGATCAGGCCGGCGGGCACTGGATCGACGACCATATCGCCACCCCCATGGCGCGTTATCCCGAATACCGCCAAAGCCGCCAGAGCTTCGGCATCAACGTGCTGGGTACCCTGGTGGTGGAAATCGAGGCCGATGACGGCACGATTGGTTTCGCGGTCACCACCGGCGGCGAACCCGCCTGCTTTATCGTGGAAAAGCATCTTGCCCGGTTTCTGGAAGGGCGCGATCCGGCCCAGACCGAGAAGATCTGGGACCAGATGTATTTCTCGACCCAGTTTTATGGCCGCAAGGGTCTGGTGATCAATGCCATCTCCGGCGTCGACCTGGCCTTGTGGGACCTGCTGGGGAAATTGCGCAAGGAGCCGGTGCATCAGTTGCTGGGCGGGGCGGTGCGCGACGAACTGCAATTCTATGCCACCGGGGCGCGGCCTGATCTGGCCAAGCAGATGGGTTTCATCGGTGGCAAGATGCCGCTGCATCACGGCCCGGCGGAAGGCGAAGAGGGCCTGAAGAAGAACCTGAAACAGATTGCCGACATGCGCGCCGCCACCGGCCCGGATTTCTGGCTGATGCTGGATTGCTGGATGTCGCTGGATCTGAACTATGCCACGAAGCTGGCGCATGCCGCCTGGAACCAGTCCGGCCTGAAATGGATCGAGGAGGCGCTGTCGCCCGACGATTACTGGGGCTATCGCGATCTCAAGCGCAGCGTGCCGCCCGGCATGCTGGTCACCACCGGTGAGCATGAAGCCACCCGATGGGGCTTTCGCATGCTGCTGGAAATGGAATGCTGCGACATCATCCAGCCCGATGTCGGCTGGTGCGGCGGCGTCACCGAACTGATCAAGATTTCCAATCTGGCCGATGCCAGCGGCAAGCTGATGGTGCCGCATGGCTCATCTGTTTACAGCTATCATTTCGTCATCACCCGCCATAATTCGCCTTTCGCGGAATTCCTGATGATGGCGCCCCAGGCTGACAAGGTGGTGCCCATGTTCCATCCGCAGTTGCTGGGCGAACCGGTACCGCAAAACGGCAAGCTCAAATTGTCGGCGCTGGACAAACCCGGCTTCGGTGTTGATCTCAATCCCGACGTTGCGCTGCACCGGCCTTACGCCCGATGACACCCAATCCGCTGGTCGGCGTTCTCCTGCACTGGCTGGGCGGCCTTGCCTCGGCCAGCTTCTATGTGCCGTTCCGGAAAGTTCAGCACTGGTCCTGGGAAATCTTCTGGTCGGTGGGCGGCTTTTTCAGCTGGATTCTGGCGCCCTGGCTGTTCGCCTATTTCCGCACCAATGACCTGATGGGTGTGCTGGCGGCGACGCCATCGGATGTGTGGTTCTGGTGCTTGCTGTTCGGGGTGTTGTGGGGTTTGGGCGGGCTGACCTTCGGCCTGACCATGCGCTATCTCGGCCTGTCGCTGGGCATGGCGATCATCATGGGCCTGACCGCGACGTTGGGCACGTTGATGCCGCCGCTCTTTTCCGGTGAGTTACTGTCCACGTTGATTTGGACAGCCAACGGCCAAGTCATCCTTTTGGGGCTGGTGGTGTGCCTGGCCGGTATGGCGGTGATCGGCCGGGCAGGCCGCTCCCGCGAGCGCGAACTGCCTGTGGAAGTCCAGCGCGCATCCATCCTCGAATATGACCTGCGCAAAGGCGTGTTGGTCGCGATTTTCTCGGGCCTCACCTCGGCCTGCTTCGCTTATGGCCTGGCGGCGGGTGAGCCGGTGCGCCAGCTCACCCTGGCGGCGGGTACGCCGGCACTGTGGCAGGGTCTGCCTGTGCTTTGCATTGTGCTGCTGGGCGGGACGGCGACCAACTTCATCTGGTGTGGCATCCTGATTTTCAAGAACGGCACGGGCCGTGAGTTCTTCGGCGGCGCCGGCCCGGCTGCCGATGGCGTCGCCAGGCCGCCCTTGCTGCGCAATTACCTGCTTTGCGCCCTGGCTGGCATCGCCTGGTATTTCCAGTTCTTCTTCTACACCATGGGCGAAAGCCAGATGGGGGCTTACGGCTTCTCCAGCTGGACCCTGCACATGGCCAGCATCATTATTTTCTCCAGCCTGTGGGGTTTCGTGCTGAAGGAGTGGCGCGGCGCCAGCCGCCGCACGCTGACCCTGGTCTTTATCGGTCTGGCCCTGCTGGTCAGCTCGACCGTGATCATCGGTCTTGGGAATGCGATGGGCTGAATGCGGATCGGATT
>CANKIV010000180.1 GCA_947482125.1 Alphaproteobacteria bacterium | reverse complement strand
TTCACCGATCCGTCCTTCGGCCTGCCCAAGATGGACGCCGACCCCAAGAAGGAAATCAAGTTCAACGGCGTCTATCGCTATGCTGGCGGCAAGCTCACCGCGATGATCACCGACATGAAGCAGCCCAACGGCATCGGCTTCTCGCCGGACGGCAAGACGCTCTATGTCTCCAATTCCATGCCGGACATGGTGCTGCGCGCCTATGACGTGGGCGCGGACGGCAAGCTCTCCAACAAGCGTATCCTGTACCGTTGGGCGCAGGCCTTGGGTGCAGGCGTGCCCGACGGGCTGAAGGTCGACAGCCTCGGCAACATCTGGGCAACCGGGCCCGGCGGTGTGTCCATCATCTCGCCCCAGGGCAAGGTTCTGGGTCGGATCGTGCTGCCCGAAGTGGTCGCCAACCTGGCCTTCGCCGAAGACGGAAAGACGGTCTATCTCACCGCCACCAGCAGCGTTTACCGGCTGGGCGCCAAGGTCCCCGGCGAGATTCCGCTTTACTATCGGAAATAATCAGAAGGAATTCGCCATCTCGGCCAGGAAGGCTTCCTTGGTCTTCATGTCCTTGGCGATGCCGATGATCATCAGCTCCAGGGGTGCGCTGCCGCCCTTGAAGCTCTTGCTCTGGCCAAGATCCACCGGAATGGCGTCGCCTTTCTTGATGGCGACGGTTTCGCCATTTACCGTGACGCTGCCGTCGCCGGAGATCACATAATAGGCTTCACTGATATCGGATGAGGTGGTGGAGACGGTGCTGCCGCCCGGCGCCACCATCACATGATCGTAATAGGCCCAGGGCGAGAAGAATATGCTGGGGCCCAGCACCCTGCGCCGGGTCACGCCGGTCCCGGTCGGCGCCGGCTTCAACAGGGCCTTGTCGAGCTTCATGGTGATGAACTGGGGGATGGCGTCCTTGGGCGCGCCGACCCGGTCGTCGCCCAGGTTGAAGGCATCATAGACCTTTGACGTTCCCACATTGATGTTCATCCATTCCACCGGCTTGTCGGTGGCATTGTAAATGCCGTGAGACGCCCCCATCCGGTTGGGTGCGCCGGCGGGGCCCTTGAGGGTCGAGGTGCGGCCATTGATGGTGAACTCGGCCTCGCCATCCAGGATGACGAACATCTCTTCGCAGTGATTGTGGAAATGCTGGCCGATGCCGCTCTTGGGCTGGAGGATGCCGCGATGCAGGAAGATGAAATCGGTGGACAGGGTCTTGGTGTCCATCAGCGCGCCGAAGTTCATGGCGCCGGCGCCGTCATGCACGGCCTTGGCGACCCGGGTCTTGGCGGGATCGTAATGGGTGATCTTTGACGCCAGCTGGGCCTGGGCGGCGGTGCTGGCCAGAAGCAGGGCAGTGATGAGAGCAAGGCGTTTCATGGGGCAGTCTCCTCGAAGGGCTTTTCAGGGTGCATCAGGAAGGCGGTCATGGCGCCCAGAGCCAGAAGGCCCATGGACATCAGGAAGGGCAGGTACCAGTTGCCGGTGACATCGATCACATAGCCGGCGACCAGCGGTGAGACGATGGCGGCAAATGCCGAGCCGGTGTTCATCAGCCCCGCCGAAGTGCCGGCATAGCGCGGCGCGATATCCATCGGTACCGCCCACATCGGGCCGATCACCAGCTCGGCGAAGAAGAAGCCGCCGGACAGGCACAGCGCCACGATGGCGGGATCGCGGACATACAGGATGGGCAGTAGCGACAGGAAGGCGCCGCAAAAGCCCAGCACGGTCACGCCGATCCGCGCCGTCCGGAGGTTGCCGGTGCGCTTCAAAACATAGTCTGACAGCACCCCGCCCAGCGTATCGCCGACCACGCCGGCAAAGAACACGCCGGAGGCGAATATCGCCGACTTGCGGATGTCCATGTCGTAGTTGGTCTTGAAGAACAGTGGCAGCCAGTTGAGATACAGCCACAAGGTCCAGCCGTAGCAGAAATAGGTCAGGGTCACGGGCCACATCCGCTTTATCAGCGGTCCCCAGGGAATCTTGGGCCGCTCGCCCGCATCCAGCCGCGGCTGGATCTCGTCCAGGTCGGCCTGGGTGATGTGCGGGTGGTCCTTGGGGTGATTGCGGAAATACAGGACCCAGACCAGCACCCAGACCAGGCTGACCGCGCCCAGCAGCACAAAGGCGCCGCGCCAGGTGAAGGCGGCCATCAACAGCGCGATCAGCGGCGGAGTGATGGCATTGCCCAGACGCGCGAAGGCATGGGTGATGCCCTGTGCGAAGCCGCGTTTGGCCTTGGAGGTCCAGTTCTGCATCGCCCTTGTGGCGGTGGGGAAGGTGGCGCCTTCGCCCAGGCCCACCAGCACGCGCACAATGAACAGCGACACCAGCCCGTTGACGAAACCGGTAAGCATCGTGGCCAGCGCCCACAGCAGGCCACACCAGAACAGGGTCTTGCGCGCCCCGAAGCGGTCGCCGACCCAGCCGCCGAACACCTGGAACAGCAGATAGGGATAGGCGAAGGCCGAGAAGATCAGGCCCAGCTGGGTATTGGAGAATCCGAACTCGCTCTGGATTTCGCTGGCGGCGGTGGAGATGTTGACCCGGTCGACATAGGTGATGAAGTACATCAGGCACAGCAGCGCCAGCACGATGTTCGGCACGCACCATATGCGCTTCATCCCAACCCCCGTCGTTACGTCCCCAAACGCGTCTACGCCGAAAGGCGCAGCTTCTTGTTGTCTTGCGTAAAGCTGGCCATGGCGGCGGCGACGCCGCCCGCCTTGTGCGGCACGCCCGCCAGAGTCAGCGACATTTCGGTGGCGCACAGCGCCGCCATTAACGTCAGTTCGTTGCAGTCGCCCAGATGGCCGATGCGGAACACCTTGCCCGCCACCTTGCCCAGGCCTGCGCCATAGGAAATGTTGAAATTCTCCAGCGCCACTTTGCGGAAAGCGTCGGCGTCATGCCCGGCCGGCATCACGATGCCGGTCAGGATCGGCGAGTAAACCTTGGGATCAAGGCACAGAATCTCCAGCCCCCAGCCCTTCACGGCGGCGCGGCAGGCGGCGGCCAGGCGCTGGTGGCGTGCGAAGACATTTTCGAGGCCTTCCTCGTTCAGCATCGCCAAGGCTTCCTTCAACCCGTACAGCAGGGTGCTTGCGGGCGTATAGGGAAAGAAGCCCTTGGCGTTGAAGGCGATCATTTCCTGCCAGTCCCAATAGGCGCGGGGCAGCTTGTTGGCTTTCGACGCGGCCAGCGCTTTCTCCGAGGCGGCGGTGAAGCTGAGACCCGGCGGCAGCATCAGGCCCTTTTGCGAGCCGGAGACAATCACGTCCGCGCCCCACGCATCCATCGTCACGGGCGCCGAGCCCAGCGACGAAATGGTATCCACCATCAGCAAGGCGGGGTGCTTGGCAGAGTCCATCGCCTTGCGTACCGCGGCGATGTCCGACAACGCGCCGGTGGAAGTTTCATTGTGCACCACCATCACCGCCGTGATGGTGTGCGACTTGTCTTCCGCCAGTTTGGCTTCAATGGCGGCGGCGTCCACGCCATGCCGCCAGTCGCCCGGCAGGAAATCGACGTTGACGTTCCATTTGGCGGCCAGCTTCTGCCACAGAGTGGCGAACTGCCCGGTCTCGGCCATCAGGACACGATCACCAGGCGACAGGGTGTTGACGATGGCGGCTTCCCACGCCCCGGTGCCCGAGGCGGGGTAGATGATGACGGGCTGGGTCGTGCCGAAGATCGGCTTGATGCCCTCCAGCACCTCATGGCCCAGCTTCTGGAAATCGGGACCGCGATGATCGATCACCTGGCGGTCAATGGCGCGCTGGATGCGTTCGGGCACCGGGCTGGGGCCGGGGATCTGCAGAAAATGCTGTCCTTGGGTCATGTCGTTCCTTAAGGCCCCAACGGCCCTTTATATTTGCATTGCTTTTAGCCCGGAACCGGCAAAAAGTCCGAACAAAATCACACAGGGACGAACGCTTCATCATGGCATTTGCCGCGCACCCAGGCCTGGAACGGCGGCTCAAGGCCCATGTCCCGGGCGACGTGCTGTTCGACGGCTTTTCGCGGGGGCGGTACGCCACCGACGCCTCGCACTATCAGATGATGCCGGCGGGCGTGGTTGTGCCGCGCAGCATGGACGGCGCGGTGACGGCACTGGCACTGGCGCGCGAAGAAGGTCTGGCGGTGACGGCGCGCGGCGGCGGTACCAGCCAGTGCGGACAAACGGTCAATTCGGGCCTGATCATTGACGGCTCCAAATATCTCAACCGCATCCTGTCGCTGGACGTGGAAGCGCGCACCGTCACGGTCGAACCCGGCATCGTGCTGGACGATCTCAACCGCCAACTGAAGCGGCACGGATTGTGGTTTCCGGTAGACGTTTCGACCGCCTCGCGCGCCACCATCGGCGGCATGACCGCGAACAATTCTTGCGGCGGGCGCTCCATCCGCTACGGCACCATGCGCGCCAATGTTCTGGAAATCGACGCGGTGCTGGCCGACGGAACGGCGATGCATTTCGGGGAAGTGTCGCCCGACCTGTCAGACGTCAACGCCGCGCTGCGCCCGCTGGCGGAAAAGCTTTTGGCCATCGGGGCGCGCGAAGCCGGCGAAGTGGAAGCGCGCTTCCCCAAGGTGCATCGCCGGGTGGGCGGCTACAACATCGACGCGCTCAATCCACGCAACAACCGCATCAAACTGGCGCATCTGCTGGTGGGATCGGAAGGCACCCTGGCTTATTCCACCGCCATCAAGCTGCAACTGTCGCCGGTATTGGGCAAGCGGGCGTTGGGTGTCTGCCATTTCGGCTCCTTCCATGCCGCGATGGACGCGGCCCAGCATCTGGTGACGCTAAAGCCCATCGCGGTGGAACTGGTGGACGACACTATGTTGGGTCTTGCGGCGGAAATTCCCATGTTTCATTCCACCCTGGCGGCGATGCTGAAAGGCACGCCCCAGGCGATCCTGCTGGTGGAATTCGATTCCGGCGAAGACGAAAATCGCCGCCGCATGGCCGCACTATCCCAGATGATGGGCGATCTGGGCATGGACTTTTCGCACAGCGGCGCCAAATGGGGCGGGGTGGTCGAGGTTTATGATCCGAACCTGCAGAACGCCATTACCGAGCTGCGCAAATCGGGCCTCAACATCATGATGTCGATGAAGGAGCAGGCCAAGCCGATCTCCTTCGTGGAAGATTGTGCCGTGCCGCTGGCGCATCTGGCGGAATACACCGCCAAGTTGACAGAATGTTTCGAACGCAACGGCACCCGCGGCACCTGGTACGCCCATGCCAGCGAAGGCTGCCTGCATGTGCGGCCTGTGTTGAACCTGCGGCTGGAAAAAGACGTCAAGGCAATGCGGGCCATCGCCGAGGAAGCCTTTGAGCTGGTGCGCCAATACACGGGCTCGCAGTCCGGCGAGCATGGTGACGGGCTGGTGCGCA
>CANKIV010000179.1 GCA_947482125.1 Alphaproteobacteria bacterium | reverse complement strand
GTGCGCATCGGCGCATATGGCTGGATCGGCATGAATGCGATGATCCTGCCGGGCGTTACGCTGGGCGACTTCACCATTGTCGGCGCCGGCGCGGTTGTGACCAAGTCCTTTAAAGAAGGCTATTGCGTGCTGGCCGGCAATCCCGCCCGGATCATCCGCAAGCTGGACCCCGCTCTGTGCGTGCGCCATCGTAGCGCGCATGAGTATAACGGCTATATGAAACACGCGGAGTTCGACGCCTTCCGGCGTCGGCACCTGGCAGTCTAGTCGTGATCACCATCATCGATTATGGCCTGGGCAATCTGGGCTCCATCAAGAACATGCTGGTCCGCTCCGGCATCAAATGCGCCGTGTCGGGCGATCCCGACGTCATTCGGAGCGCCACGCGCTTGATCCTGCCGGGCGTCGGCCATTTCAAGTTCGCCATGGACACGCTGCACGAGCGCGGTCTGGTGACTTTGATCCAGCAACGCGTGCGCGAAGCCGGCGTGCCCTTGCTGGGCATCTGCCTTGGCGGCCAGCTCATCGGCCGCCACAGCGAGGAGGGCGATGTCGCCGGCCTCGACCTGGTACCGATGGATGTGGTGGCGTTTGACCGGGCGAGGCTGACCCAGGGCGAGAAGGTGCCGCACATGGGCTGGACGGTGACGCCCCATGCCGACATTCCGCTGTTCGCATCGGTGCAGCAGCCCGCGCGCTACTATTACGTGCATTCCTTCCACTTCCGCTGCGACGATGCGCACGACGAGATCGCCTGGGCCGAGCATGGCTACCGATTCGCCTCGGGCGTGCGGCACGGCAATGTGATCGGCGTGCAGTTCCATCCGGAAAAAAGCCATGTCTATGGCCAGCAACTGTTGCGCAATTTTGCCGCGATGGATTTTTCGGCATGAAGCGCATCCGCGTCATTCCCATCCTGCTGCTGGCGCAGAGCGGCATGGTCAAGACGGAGCGTTTTGCCAAGCCGCGCTACCTGGGTGACCCCATCAACGCAGTCAAGATTTTCAACGAAAAGCGTGCAGACGAACTGGTACTGCTGGACATCGAGGCGACGGCAAAAGGCCGCATCGAGTTCGACTGGATCTCCGACATTGTCAGCGAGGCGTTCATGCCCATCGGCTATGGCGGGGGTATTTCCTCGGTCGAGCAGGCGGCGGAACTTTTCAAGCGCGGCGTGGAAAAGATCGTGGTAAACACCGCCGCCGTGGAAAATCCGAATCTAATCAGTGAGATCGCCGCCCGCTACGGCAACCAGGCGGTGGTCGCCTCGATCGACGTGAAGAAGAATTTTTGGAAGAAAAACCGGGTCTATACCCGAAACGGCCGCAAGGAAGCCGTCGCCGACCCTGTGACGCTGGCGCGCGCCTGCCGGGACGCGGGCGCCGGGGAAATCATCCTCACCTCGATTGACCGCGAAGGTACTTTTGGCGGATACGACACCGCGCTGCTGGAAACGGTGGCGAGCGCGGTGGATGTCCCGGTGGTGGCCAATGGCGGCGCCGGGTCGGTTGACGATTTCAAGCGGGCCGTGACGGACGGGAAGTGCAGCGCCGTGGCGGCCAGCAGCATGTTCGTCTTCGCCAAAAAGGGTGAGGGCATGCTGATCAGCTACCCGTCGGAAAGCGAGTTGCAGGAGCAGTTTTGGTTGCGTCTTTGACACAGAATTCCGGCGTTTCCGCGTCGCATCGTGGCCTGTTTACGCCTAGCTCGCTGCGCGTCTGCGCCGCCACGGTGATGGACAATTCCGACCCCGACATCACCTTCGACGAGAATGGCGTCAGCAACTGGTATCACGAATTTCACCGCCAGAAGGCGCTGCGCCCCGATGGCGCCGAACGCGATCGCCTGCTGGCCGAATCGATCGCCAAGATCAAGGCAGCCGGGCAGGGTAACAAGTATGACTGCCTGCTGGGTCTCAGCGGCGGCGTCGACTCTTCGTATATGGCATGGCTGGCGAAACAGTGGGGTCTGCGCCCGCTGGTGCTGCATTTCGACAATGGCTGGAACGACGAGCTGGCGGTCGCCAATATCGAGACCATCGTCAAGAAGCTGGACTTCCGGCTGGAAACCTTCGTGATGAACTGGCCGGAATTCCGAGACCTGCAGCGGGCCTTCTTCAAGGCCTCGGTGCTGGACTTGGACATTCCCACCGACCACATGATTTTCGGCGCCCTGCACAAGATCGCCGACCAGCACAACATCCGCTACATCCTGTCGGGCAACAATTTCGCCACCGAATGGCTTTTGCCGCCGGCCTGGTATGCCTCCAAGTTCGACCTGACCAATCTCGAAGCCATTCATGCCAAGTTCGGCGAGGTCCCGCTCAAGCATTTGCCCAAGCTGGGTGTGTGGCAGCAGCTATATTATCGCCGCGTCAAGGCGATCGAGGACGTCAAGATTCTCGACCTGGTGCCCTATTCCAAGACCGCCGCCAAGCAGTTCCTGATCGACGAACTGGGCTGGCGCGATTATGGCGGCAAGCATTACGAGCAGGTTTTCACCCGTTTCTATCAGGGCTATATCCTGCCGCTGCGCTACGGCATCGACAAGCGCAAGGCGCATCTGTCCAACCTGATCCTGAATGGCGAAATCACCCGCGAGCAGGCCCTGGCCGAGCTGCAGCAGCCGACCGACGATCCTGATCGCCAGCAGCAGGACAAGCATTATGTCGCCAAGAAGCTGGGCTGGACCGACGAAGAGTTCGAGGCAATCCTGGCCCAGCCGCCGGTGCCGCATGAAGCCTTTGGCAGCGATGCCGCCCAGCGCAAACTCGCCGACCTGACCATCCGCCTGCTGCAGCCTTTCGCCAAGATCGGCCGCCGCCTGATGGGCATTGGGAAATAGAGACGATCATGTTTGGAAACCTGAAAAAAAACCTCGCCCGCATGTCGGCGCCCAAGATTGGGCCGGATGCCTTGCGCCGCGCCCTGAATGAAGCGACTGGCGGCGGCGTCGATACCATGCTGGTGCATTCGGCCCTGTCGGGCTGCGGCCAGTTTACTGCCGGCGTTCCCGACATCGTGGCGGCGCTGCGCGACAATGCGGGCACCTTGTGCCTGCCGACGCACACCTATTCCTATCCGGCGGCGTTTGGACAGGCGGGCCCCGTATTCGATCCCCTGAGCACGCCGTCCAAGAACGGCATTCTCACCGAAACCTTTCGCCTGCAGGCCGGCGTGGTGCGCTCGATCAATGCCACCCACTCGCTGGCCGCCAGCGGACCGCAGGAAAAGGCGCTGACCGAAGGCCATGAACTGCTGGACGCGCCCTGCGGCAAGGATTCGCCCTGGGACCGGCTGGTTCAGCGCAAGGCAGGCGTGCTGCTGTTCGGCGTCAGCTTCCGCGCCTATACGCCCTATCACACCGCCGAAGATGCCGCGGACAGTCCTTATCCCTATGAACTGGGCACCATCGACCGGCTGCGCTATGTCGGCCCCGACCGCCAGGTGCATGAGCGCCGCTCGCGCCGCCAGTCTTGGACGCCGCGCCGTTTCGCCGAAGCCGGCGACCTTTTGGAGCGTCACGGCCTGGTCAAGCGCGTCGCGCTGGGCCGGGGACATCTGCTATTCGTGCGCGACAGCGCCAAGGTCCAGGATTTCCTGGTCGAGCGGCTGCGGAAGACCCCCAATTTCCTGTATCACGACTGCACGGCCCCGCTGCAGTAAGTCCTTCGGAGTAGAGTAATGATCAAGGTTGGCATTATCGGTACGGGTATCATCGCGCGCGAGCATGCCGCGGCGATCGCCATGATTCCGCAGGGCGCGGTTCTGGTGGCCGCGGCGGATGTCTCCGCCGAGCGGCTCAATGATTTTTCAGACACGTTCAAGGTTGCCCGCCGCTATGCGTCGGCCGCCGAACTTATCGCCGATCCGCAAGTGCAGCTTGTCGCGGTGGCCACGCCGCCCTCCCTGCACGAGGAAGCGGTGGTCGCGGCGCTGGATGCCGGAAAATATGTTCTCTGCGAAAAACCGCTGGCCCAGTCGCTGGAAAGCGCAGCCCGCATCGCGGCCGCCGAAGCGCGCCATCCGGGGAAGCTGTCGGTCAGCTATCAGTTGCGTTATGCGCCGCGCTATCAGCGCATGCTCTGGCTTATCAAGAATGGCTGGATCGGCGAGGTGCAGAGCGCCACGGTCGAACGCCATGGCTATATCCCCCATTCGCTGGTGGGCAAGGGCGGCTGGTGGGGCGCTTGGAATGTCGCCGGCGGCGGCGTACTGATGACCCAGATGATCCACGAGCTGGACATCATGCTGCTGGCGATGGGCGAACCGCGTTCGGTCACCGCCGACATGGACACCCGCTATACCCAGATCGAATCCGAGGACTGGATTCAGGCCAATGTCGATTTTGGCAATGGCCGCACCGCTTACTGCGCGGCGTCCGTCAATTCGGGCCAGATGCGCGGCGGCATCACCATCAAGGGCACGCTGGGCTCTATTACGCCCGCCGGCATCGCCTGCAACGATCCGGCTCGCACCGCCAAGGCCAATGCTGCGGCCGATGCCGCATTGCCCCACACCAAGCAGGCCTCCATGGCCTTTGTGATGCGCGCCTTGCGCAAGGTGGGCCGCAAGCTGGGCATCAAAGACAAGGCCGAACTGGTCCCGCATGCACTCCTCTATGCGGACATCGCCCGCGTCGCCGCCAAGGGCGCGCCGCTGCCGGTGCCCTCCTCGGAAGCCTTCAAGTCGCTGCAGCTTTGCGCCGGGGCTTATGAATCGGCCATTTCCGGCACCAAGATCGATCTGCCCTTGTCGGCCCAGTCGCCGGCTTTTCCGGGCGTCAGCAAGGACCGCTATGCCGCCCGCGCGCTCAGGCCCGCTGCCGCGCCCCTGAGCATCGTCCCGCTGCCGCCGTCCAAGGTGGTGCGCATCGGGCTAATCGGATGCGACACCACCCATGCGCCGACCTTCGCCGAACTGCTGCACAATCCCTTCAATGGCGATCATGTGCCGGGCGCCCGCGTGGTCGCCGCCTATCCCGGCGGCTCGCCCGACATGGCGGCCAGCGGCGGCCGCGTCGCGGGCTTCACCGCCGAACTGCGCGACAAGTATGGCGTGCCGATCTTGGCGACCCCGGAAGAGGTGGCTGATGCCTGCGATATCGTGTTCATCCTGTCCTGCGACGCGCGCACGCATCCCGGCCTGTTCCGCTCCGTTGCGGGACGCGGCAAGCCGGTCTTCATCGATAAGCCGATCGCGCTATCGGTCACCGACTTGGACCAGATTTATGAAATCGCGCGCCAGACCAATACCAAGATATTCGCCAGCTCGGCCTTCCGCTATTCAGACGGGTTGGTGAACGCGATCAACACCATCCGCGCCAAGGGCGAAAAGATCACCGGCTGCCGCGTAAAATACTGGGGCCAGATCCAGCCCACCCAGGGCCGCTTCTTCTGGTACGGCATTC
>CANKIV010000178.1 GCA_947482125.1 Alphaproteobacteria bacterium | reverse complement strand
GGCGGTCGAACGCGAACTCTCCGCCTGTCCGCTGGGTGAAGGCGCCGATGCCATTGTGGTGGACGTGCACGCCGAAGCGACATCGGAGAAAATGGCGATGGGCCATTTCTGTGACGGCCGCGCCAGCCTGGTGGTCGGCACCCACCAGCATGTGCCGACTGGTGACGCGCAGATTTTTCCGGGCGGCACCGCCTATCAGACCGATGCCGGGGCCTGCGCCGATTACGATTCCGTGATCGGCATGGACAAGGCCGAGCCGCTTCAGCGCTTCACCCGCAAGATGTCCAGCCAGCGTTTTTCCCCCGCCACCGGACCCGCCACCTTGTGCGGCGTGTTCGTGCAGACCGGCGCCAACGGGCTTGCCACTTTCATCGATCCCGTGCGTGTCGGCGGGCGGCTGAAGCAGGCCTTGCCCGAACTGAAATCGCGGTAGCGGTTGAACCGGTGCACGGTCATGCCCATCTCTGGCGCAGGGATTTTCCGGTGATTTGCGATGTTGCCTGCCTTTTTCGTGTCGCACGGTGCCCCCAGCCTGCCGTTTGATGACGTGCCGGCACGTGCCTTCCTGCGCGATCTCGGACATGAAATCGGCAAACCCCGCGCCATTCTGGTGGTATCGGCGCATTGGGATACGCCTGCTCCCCAGGCCAACAGCGTAATAATCAACGACACGATCCATGACTTCCGCGGTTTTTCACCAGCGCTGCATGCCGTCCGCTATCCCGCGCCGGGCGATGCGATGTTGGCCCAGCAGGTGGCGGCTCTGACCGGCGGCACGCTGGATACTCAGCGCGGGCTGGATCACGGCGCCTGGGTGCCGTTGATGCTGATGTATCCGGATGCGGACGTTCCGGTTGTGCAATTGTCGGTGCAAAGCCATTTGGGCGCGGCGCATCACGTTGCGCTGGGCCGCAGCATCGCCTCCTTGCGCGAGCACAACGTGCTGGTGATCGGCACCGGCGGCTTTGTCCATAATTTGCGGCATATCGCGGCTGAGGGATCGCCTGAGCCGGGCTGGAGCAAAGAATTTTCCGGCTGGATGCATGAGAAGCTGATGGCGGGGGATGAAGCCGCACTGACGGCTTATCGCAAGCTGGCGCCCCATGCCGCGCTGGCACAGCCTACGGAAGACCATTTCATGCCGCTGTTCGCTGCTCTTGGCGCCGGCGGAGAAAAGGCAAAGGCCGCGCGGCTTCACAGCAGCGCGACCTTCGGGTCCTTGCGGATGGATGCTTACAGTTTCTCCTAGGCCGCAACCGCGTTGATCGCGAGATCGGCGCTATGGGCTTCGCCGTCCAGGGTGGCGGCGACGCCATGGACGGTGGCGGCAATGCGCACCGCCGCCTGGATCTGCTCGGCGGAAAGACCCGCATCGCGCAGGATCTTCTCATGGCTGTCGATGCAGACGCCGCAGCCATTGATGGCCGACACCGCCAGGCACCACAGTTCGAAATCCACCTTGTCCACGCCGGGCTTGCCGATCACGTTCATGCGCAGCCGCGCCGGCAGGGTCTTGTAGTCCGGCGCCGAAGCCAGGTGGGTGAAGCGGTAATAGATATTGTTCATCGCCATGATGCTGGCGGCGGCGCGGGCCGCAGTCAGCGCCTCAGGCGACAGCTTTGGCGCGAACTCGCTCAGAATCGCGCTGGTGACGCTGCGCTCGCGCGAGGCCAGGGCGCAGGCGATGAAGGTGCCGGCGCGCTGCTGCTCTGTCAGCAAGGTCTCATTGGCCAGCGACGACAGGTTGAGCTTCAGGTCCTTGGCGTATTCGGGCAGGGCGTCCTTCAGGGCTTCGATCGACATCGCAAATTCCTTCAAAAAGGGCCCTCATCCCTTTTGAGGATGAGGGCAAGCATGCTCCGCCGCAGGTTGGGGAGGGGAGGCGGAGCGTCGTTTCGTCAGATGATCAGGCCGCGGTCTTGATGACCTCTTCGCCCTTCTGCCAGTTGCAGGGGCAGAGCTCGTCGGTCTGCAGCGCGTCCAGCACCCTGAGCACTTCGGCCGGATTGCGGCCCACGCTCATGTCGGTGACATAGACGAAGCGGATGATGCCGTCCGGATCGACCAGGAAGGTGGCGCGCTTGGCGACACCGGCCTCGTCGTCAAGGATACCCAGCGCCTTGGACAGGCGGCGGTTGGTGTCCGCCAGCATGGCGAAGGGCAGGTCCTTCAGGTCGGCATGGTTCTGCCGCCAGGCCAGGTGGACGAACTCGCTGTCTGTCGAGACCCCATAGATGACGGTGTCGCGGTCCGCGAAGTCGCCCTTGAGCTTGCCGAAGCCGGCGATCTCGGTGGGACAGACAAAAGTGAAGTCCTTGGGCCAGAAGAAGACCAGCTTCCACTTGCCCTTGTCGCTGTCCTGGTTGAAATCCTGGAAGGCGGTGCGGGGGTCGGTGGAGACCACGCCGGTCACCGCGAAGTCGGGGAATTTGTCGCCAATCGTCAGCATTTTCAGTACTCCAGAGCCATTTCTTTGTTGCGAACGATACTTAGAAACGTTCCAAAGTAATGTCAAGGCACAATCGCGTCCATTGCGTCGCAGGCGGCTTTAAATTTTGGGCGGGGCGCCGGCCTTCTGCCTGGCCAGCTCGGCGTCGAAGTCCTTTTCGGCCGTGGCGACAAAGCGGGGCAGTTCGCCGGGATCGATGAAGGGGTTGGGGGCGCCCGGTTTCATCTTGGCGAGTTTCTCCGCCATCCCGAACTGGGCGCCGTGGGGCGCCAGGAAGATGTCGGCCTGCATTGTCTTCAGCCGCGCGAAGCTGGCGCGATAGGCCTGGACGATGCCGGGAAACTGCTTGTTGCCGACCAGCGGATTGCCCGCCACGCTGATGGAACAGAAGAACATCACTTTGCGCGCGGCGTTGCCGTCGCGCAGGTTCATCGTCCAGGTGGTGCAGCCCGGGGTATGGCCGGAGGTGACATGGGCGGTAAGGGTGACGCCGCCCAGCGACACCGTTCCCCCATGCGCCACCACATGGTCCACTTTCACCGGCACGGAATCGGCATTGGCCGCCGGGCCGAAAGTGATATGGCCGCTTTCCAGGATCGGCGTATCCGCCGCGCTGGCGTGGAGCTTGGCGCCGGTGTCCTTTTTGAGCCGCGCCAGGCTGCCGGAATGGTCGAAATGCGCGTGGCTGTTGAGCAGGATTTTCACGTCCGACAGCTTGAAGCCCAGCGCCTTGATATTGGCTTCGATCATTGCCGCCGATTCCGGCAAGGCGCCGTCGGTGACGATATGGCCCTGGGGCGTGGTGATCAGGAAGGCGCTGACGCCGGCGGCGCCGACATAATAGATGTTGCCGATGACGTGAAACGGCTTTTGCGGCCTGTTCCATTCCAGGCGGGTCTGGGCGAAAGGATCGGCGGCCTCGGCGCCGCCGCAGGCCAGCGTGAAGGCGATGGCGAGAGCGAAGCGTTTCATGGCGTCACCGGTACGGCGATCAGGGGGCGAAAGCGCTTGGCCGCAAGCCAGCCTGCGCAGATGAAGGCGATCAGCACCAGGCCCTGTGCCGCGCCGAACACCGGACCGCCGGGCGGATTGCCCGCCAGGGGCTGCAGTGCGGGCACCTTCTGGAACAGCTGCACCACCAGAACAAAGACATTGAGATAGAGCGAGAACACCGCGCCGATCACATAGGTCATCCGCCAGGCCCCCGCGAGATGCTTCACGTAAAGCCCATACAGCGTCGGCACCAGGGCCAGCAGCGCCACCACACCGGTCAATTGCGCCGGGGTCGGCGGACCCGGCGGCTGGAAGAAGACAAAGCCGGTGACGCTGGTCAAAAGCGTGGTGGCGAGGAATATCCCGGTCCAGCCGCTGGACATGCCGCTCTTCAGCATCTGGGCCAGGATCACAAGGCCGCTGGCAATGGCGATCAGGGTGATGGCGACATGGGTCAGGGTCAGGACATCGGTGCTCAGGCTGGTCACGGCACTCTCCGTCAATATGGACGTTCAAACAGGCGCTGAAATCGCCGCTATTCTGCCCCCCAGCGGGCGGACTTGAAAAGAGGGGGGCGGGGACGGTATCTCACCCCCCAACAGGGAAGAGCGACATGGCCGGCCACAGTCAGTTCAAGAACATCATGTTCCGCAAGGGAAAGCAGGACAAGGAGCGCTCCAAGCTCTTTGCCAAGCTGAGCCGCGAAATCACCGTCGCCGCCAAGCTGGGCATGCCCGACCCGGCGCACAATCCGCGCCTGCGCACCGCCATCATCGCCGCCAAGGCGGAGTCCATGCCCAAGGACAATATCCAGCGCGCCATCAACAAGGCGGTGGGCGGCGATGCGGAGAATTACGACGAAATCCGTTATGAGGGCCGCGGGCCCGGCGGCGTGGCGCTGATCGTGGAAACCATGACCGACAACCGCAACCGCACCAGTGCGGACGTGCGCGCCGCCTTTTCCAAATATGGCGGGGCTATGGGGGAAACCGGCTCGGTCAGCTTCATGTTCGACCATGTCGGTGTCATTGCCTATGCGGCCGACAAGGGCAGCGAAGACGCCATGCTGGAAGCGGCGCTGGAAGCCGGCGCTGACGAATGCGTCTCCACGCCCGACAGCCACGAGTTTCTGACCTCCATCGAAAGTTTCGCAACCGTGCGCGATGCGCTGGAAGCCAAACTGGGCGCGTCCCAGTCGGCCGCGATCATCTGGCGGCCGCAGACCATGGTGGCGGTTGCCGACGATGCCGGCGAGACGCTGATGAAGCTGGTCGAGGTGCTGGACGACCATGACGACGTCCAGAACGTTTATGGCAATTATGAGCTGTCGGACGCGCTGATGGCCAAATTGGGCGCATAAAAGGCCCATGCCGCGCAAATAAACGTTCCGCACGCGCAAGTTATCTTCCTATAGTGCGACATGCATGAAATGTCGCCGCTGATCGCCATTCTCGTCGTGGGGCTCGGCCTGGCCTTTATCATGGGCACCATCGCGCAGCGCCTCAAGCTGCCGCCTCTGGTGGGTTATCTGCTGGCGGGCGTCATGATCGGCCCCTTCACGCCCGGCTTCATCGCCGACACCCAACTGACGCTGCAACTGGCCGATGTCGGCGTGATCCTGCTGATGTTCGGCGTTGGTCTGCATTTCAAGCCGAGCGACCTGCTGGAAGTCAAAGGCACGGTGGTGCCCGGCGCCACGCTGCAAATGGCGGCCGTCACTGCATTGGGCGTCGGGGCCAGCTTCTTGCTGGGATGGCCGCTGTCGCAGGGCCTGGTGTTCGGCCTGTGTCTGTCGGTGGCTTCGACCGTGGTGGTGATGCGGGCGCTGCAGGACCGCCGCCTGATGGAGACAGGGCGCGGCAAGGTCGCGATCGGCTGGCTGGTGGTGCAGGACCTGCTGCTGGTGCTGGTGCTGGTGCTGCTGCCGCCCATCGCAGGGGTGCTGAAAGGCGGCGACATCAACATGATCGTCCT
>CANKIV010000177.1 GCA_947482125.1 Alphaproteobacteria bacterium | reverse complement strand
TGGAGATCACCCAGTTCACCTATTTCCAGCAGGTGGGCGGCATCGAATGCGATCCGGTCTGCGCCGAGATCACCTACGGCCTCGAACGGCTGGCCATGTATGTCCAGAATGTCGAGTTCGTCTACGATCTCGCCTTCAATGAGCAGTTTCGCTACGGCGAAGTGTTTCACCAGAATGAGCAGGAATTCAGCGCCTACAATTTCGAGCGCGCCGATACCGAAATCCTGTTCCAGCACTTCAAGGACGCCGAGAAACAGTGCCGCGAACTGCTGACTGGCAAGAAGCTGGCGCTGCCCGCCTATGACCAGTGCATCAAGGCCAGTCACGCCTTCAACCTGCTGGATGCGCGCGGCGTGATTTCGGTCACCGAACGTGCCGCCTATATCGGACGGGTGCGCGCCCTGGCCCAGGCCTGCTGCGAAGCCTGGCTGGAAACGCCGATGGGCGCGTACACGCCGAGGTTCGCGTAATGCCCGATCTGTTGCTGGAACTGTTTTCCGAGGAAATCCCCGCGCGCATGCAGGCGCAGGCGGCCAAGGACCTTGAGCGGTTGACGGTCGGCATGCTGACCGACCGCGGCTTCCTGTTCGAGGGCATCAAGGCGTTTGGCGGCCCGCGCCGTCTGACCCTGGCGATTTCCGGCCTGCCGGCGGAGCAGAAGGATGTTCGCGAGGAACTCAAAGGCCCCCGGACCGACGCGCCGCAGGCGGCTCTGGACGGCTTTTTGAAGAAGACCGGTCTGACCAAGGACCAGCTCAAGGTCGAGAAGACCCCCAAGGGCGAGGTCTATATGGCGGTGATCGAGCGCAAGGGCAGGGCGACGCCGCTGGTCCTGGCCGAGATCATTCCTGAGGTGATGGCCAAGTTCCCCTGGCCCAAATCCATGCGCTGGAAGGCGGGCGACCCGGTGCGCTGGGTGCGGCCGCTGCATTCCATTTTATGCACATTCGACGGCGAAGTGGTGCCGTTTGAATTCGCCGGCATCAAGAGCGGCAACAGCACGCGCGGCCATCGCTTCCTGTCCAGCGGCCCGATCGAAGTGCGGCGGTTCGAGGATTACGAAGCGGCGCTGAAGAAGGCCCATGTGGTGCTGGACGCCGCCGAGCGGGCCGAAATCATCAGCCATGAGATCAAGCAGAAAGCCTTCGCGCTGGGGCTGGAGCCGATTGAAGATATCGGGTTATTGGCGGAAGTCTCGGGCCTGGCGGAATGGCCGGTGGTCTTGATCGGCACCATCCAGGACGAGTTCATGGATGTGCCTGCCGAAATCCTGCAGACCTCGATGCGCACGCACCAGAAGTATTTCTCCTTGCGCGATCCCAAGACCGGCAAGATGGCCAGCCGTTTCGCGCTGGTCGCCAACATGGTGACCAAGGACGGCGGCAAGGAAATCGTCGCCGGCAACGAACGCGTGCTGCGGGCCCGCCTGTCCGACGCCAAGTTCTTCTGGGACGAAGACCGCAAGCACTCGCTGGACAGCCGGGTCGAGAGGCTGAAAGGCATCATCTTCCACGCCAAGCTGGGCACCCAGTTTGAGCGGGTCACGCGTATCGAAAAGCTGGCGGGTGAAATTGCCGCCAAGATCGGTGCCAATGTGGAAAAGGCGAAGCGCGCCGCACGCCTTGCCAAGGCCGATTTGACTACTGGTGTGGTAGGCGAATTCCCCGAACTTCAGGGCGTGATGGGCCGCTATTACGCACAGCACGACAAAGAGGATGGCGAAGTCGCCAATGCTGCGCGCGATCATTACAAGCCGATCGGCCCCAGCGATGCGGTGCCGGATGCTCCGGTGTCCATTGCCGTGGCACTGGCCGACAAGCTGGATGCGTTGACGGGTTTCTTCGCGGCCGGTGAAAAGCCAACCGGTTCCGGCGATCCGTTTGCCCTGCGCCGTGCTGCGCTGGGCATCATTCGCATTGTTCTGGAAAACAAGCTGAGTTTCCCCCTGAACGTTTCGGGCGAATTGCTCACTTTCTTTGCAGACCGCCTGAAAGTCGCGTTGAAAGAAAAAGGCATCCGCCACGATCTGATCGATGCGGTGTTCAGCCTGGGTCATGAGGACGATCTGGTGCGGCTGGTGGCTAGGGTCGAGGCGCTGCAGGTCTTTCTGAAATCCGACGACGGCGCCAATCTGTTGGCCGGCTACAAGCGCGCTGCCAATATCCTCAAGGCTGAAGAAAAGAAGGACAACAAGACCTTTACCAGCCAAGTGCTGGAAGGCCACCTGTCTGAACCCGCCGAAAAGTCACTGTTCGCCGTCTTGGCCAAGGCTCGCACTGCCATCACCCCGGCGCTGGAAAAGGAAGATTTCTCTGCCGCCATGCAGCAGATGGCGGCCTTGCGCGTTCCGGTGGATGCTTTCTTTGAGGGCGTGAAAGTGAATGCCGACGACAAGCTGGTGCGCGAGAACCGGCTGAACCTGCTGGCCAGCTTGCGCGCCACGCTTCACCAGGTTGCAGATTTCTCCAAGATCGAAGGTTGAGTGATGGGTAAGTGGGTCTATGCGTTCGGCGACGGCAAGGCCGAGGGCAAAGCCGATATGCGCAACCTCTTGGGCGGCAAGGGCGCCAACCTGGCGGAGATGAGCAATCTGGGCCTGCCGGTGCCGCCGGGCCTGACCATCACCACCGAGGTCTGCACTTACTATTACGCCAATGGCGAAAGTTATCCCGCCGAATTGAAAGAGCAGGTCGATACCGCCCTGCGCGAGGTCGGCTATTCCGCCAAGGGCAATTTCGGCGATACCGACAAACCGCTGCTGCTCAGCGTGCGCTCGGGTGCCCGCGTCTCCATGCCCGGCATGATGGATACGGTGCTGAACCTGGGCCTGAATGCGGCCACCGCCGAAGGTCTTGCCCGACTGACCGGCGATGAGCGTTTCGCCTATGACAGCTATCGCCGCTTCATCCAGATGTATTCCGACGTGGTGCTGGGCGTGGATCACGCCGCCTTTGAGGAAATCCTGGACGAGGAGAAAGACAACAAGGGCGTCGAGCTGGATACCGACCTGGATGCCGCCGACCTCAAGCGCATCGCCGGCCTTTACAAGGCGCGGGTGGAAAAGGAACTGGGCAAGCCGTTCCCGGAGGATGTCCAGGAACAGCTATGGGGCGCCATCGGCGCCGTGTTCGGTTCGTGGCATTCGCCGCGCGCCAACACCTATCGCAAGCTGAACAACATTCCCGAGGACTGGGGCACCGCCGTGACGGTGCAGGCCATGGTGTTCGGCAACCGCGGCGAATCCAGCGCCACCGGCGTCGCCTTCACCCGCGATCCGGCCACCGGCGAAAAGCTTCTCTATGGCGAATTCCTGATCAACGCCCAGGGCGAAGACGTGGTGGCGGGCATTCGCACGCCCCAGCCGATCTCCAAAGTGGTGCGCGAACGCCAAGGCGGCAAGAAAGCCAGCATGGAGGAAGCCATGCCCAAGGCCTTCGCCGAACTGGCCGCCATCGGCGAGCGGCTGGAGCAGCATTACCGCGACATGCAGGACGTGGAATTCACCATCCAGGAAGGCAAGATTTTCATGCTGCAGACCCGCAGCGGCAAGCGCACCGCGGAAGCGGCGCTGAAGGCCGCCGTGGACATGGAACGCGAAGGGCTGATCGACAAGAAGATCGCGATAACGCGCGTGGAACCTGAAGCATTGAACCAGTTGCTGCATCCAACGCTCGATCCCGATGCGCCGCGCGAACAGATCGCCATCGGCCTGGGCGCGTCACCCGGTGCCGCCACCGGCGAGGTTGCCTTCACGGCGGAGGAGGCCGAGAAGCTGGCCGCCGATCACCGTGACGTGATCCTGGTGCGCACCGAAACCAGCCCGGAAGACATTCACGGCATGCATGCGGCGCGCGGCATTCTGACGGCGCGTGGCGGCATGACCAGCCATGCAGCGGTTGTGGCGCGCGGAATGGGGCGGCCCTGCGTTTCGGGCGCGGGCATGCTGAAGATCGATCCTGTGCGCGGCGAAATGGTGGCGGGCAATATCACCATCGCGCGCGGCGACGTCATCACCATCGACGGTGCCTCGGGCCAGGTGTTCAAGGGCACGGTCGGGCTGCGCCAGCCCGAAATGACCGGCGATTTCGGCACCCTGATGGGCTGGGCCGACGAAGTGCGCACCCTCAAGGTTCGCACCAATGCCGACACCCCCGCCGATGCCGCCACGGCGCGCAAGTTCGGCGCCGAGGGCATTGGCCTCTGCCGCACCGAGCACATGTTCTTCGAAGCCGAGCGCATCATCGCGGTGCGCCAGATGATACTGGCCGACGCGGAAGACGAGCGCAAAGCGGCGCTGGCCAAGCTGCTGCCGATGCAGCGCGGCGACTTCGCGGCGATCTTCAGGGAAATGGCGGGGCTGCCGGTGACCATCCGGTTGCTGGACCCGCCGCTGCACGAATTCTTGCCGCACAAGGAAGAGGAATTCGAGGAAGTGGCGGCGGCGGCCGGCACCAATGCGCGCAAGCTGCGCGCCCGCGCCATTGCGCTGCACGAGGCCAATCCCATGCTGGGCCATCGCGGCTGCCGCCTGGGCATCACCTATCCCGAGATCTACGAAATGCAGGCCCGCGCCATCCTCGAAGCGGCGCTGGAGGTGGAAGAGGGCGGCGGCGCCCCCGTGCAATTGGAAATCATGATCCCGCTGGTCGGCTTCAAGGCGGAACTGGATATCCTGGCCGCCCGCATTGCCGCCGTCGCCGAGCAGGTGAAGAAAGAACGCGGAAAAGTGCCAGCCTATCTGATCGGCACCATGATCGAACTTCCGCGCGCCGCCTTGCGGGCAGGCGACATCGCCCAGACGGCGCAGTTTTTCTCCTTCGGCACCAACGATCTGACCCAGACCACCATCGGAATTTCGCGCGACGATGCCGGAATGTTTCTAAGTGACTATCTGGGCAAGGGCGTGATCGCCCGCGACCCCTTTGTTTCACTTGATGTCGAGGGCGTTGGCGAACTCATCCGGATTGCGGCGGAAAGGGGGCGCAAGACCCGCGAAAAACTCAAGCTTGGTATTTGCGGAGAGCATGGCGGCGACCCCGATTCCATCCGCTTCTGCCACGACTCAGGCCTGGACTATGTGTCCTGTTCACCCTTCCGCGCGCCGATTGCGCGTCTTGCGGCTGCGCAGGCAGCACTGACAAAGGTGCAATCGGACGTATAATCTGTGTACGGACGAATCAGGAAAATGCTGGATTTTCCAGCTTTAAATGACGCCCTGTCACGTTAATGAAAAAATTTATTTGACGATTCGTTTTTTGGCATGCACAAGTCCGCCCACAGACGGTGCTGGGAACCATTCGGAACTTTTTGAAGGACGACGCGAAATCGAAACAGCCTGTATCGAAATAGCAACTTGCGAACTTGAATGCCGTGAAGGGGCAAACAAACAGCAACTGCGAATTAGACCAAGCCAGATAGACCAAGCGAAAC
>CANKIV010000176.1 GCA_947482125.1 Alphaproteobacteria bacterium | reverse complement strand
TCGGCCTTCAGCCTGGCCAGCAGTTCGTGAACGTCCACGGGGTCGGGCGTTGTGTGCGACAGCGGAATTTCGCCCTTCGGACCGACGACACCGACGGTGCCCAGGCTGGCGGCCGGCTTGCCCAGCGCGGTCCAGATTTCGCGCAGGAAGGCGACGATGGAGGATTTTCCCTTGGTGCCGGTGACGGCGGCGACGGTGTTCGGCTGGGAGTCGAAGAAGGCGGCGGCATAGCGCGCCAGACCCAGGCGGGGATTTTCGTCGGCTATGAATTTCACGCCAAGCGCCGCCACATCCGGCGCCAGCGCGGGGGCGCCGAGCACGGCGGTGGCGCCGCGCGCCACCGCGTCTTTGACAAAGCGGGCGCCGTCGGTCCTGGTGCCGCTCAGCGCGGCGAAAAGATAGCCCGGCTTCACCTTGCGGCTGTCGCTGGTCAGACCCTTAAAGTCCTTCACGCCGGTGATGGTGCCCGCGGATTGTGGCGTCATAGGGTTGGCTCGCCAGCGGCAAGCTTGGTGGGCAGCGGCACGTTCGGCACGCCCAGAAGCGGCGCGATGCGCTGGATGATGCGGCCTGCCTGGGGGGCGGCGGTATAGCCGGCGGTGGCGAAACCGAAGGTCTCCTTGGTCGCCTTGGGCTGGTCCATCAGCACCATCACGGCATAGCGCGGATTGTGCATCGGAAAGACGGCGGCGAACGAGGTACGCAGGGCATTGCGGATATAGCGGCCATTGGGGCCGGGCACTTCGGCAGAGCCGGTCTTGCCGCCCACGTCATAGCCGGGCGTATCGGCGTTGCGGCCCGTGCCGTTGGTGGCGACATAGCGCAGGAGCTCGCGCATCTGCAGGCTGGTCTCGTACCTGATCACCTGCGTGCCGCGCCGGTCGGCGCCCGGCGCCTGGCGCTTGAAGGTCGGATCGATGCGGCGGCCGCCATTGACCACCGTGGCCAGCGCGGCGGTGAAGCTGAGCGGCGACACCGAAATGCCGTGGCCGAAACCCACCGTGGCGGTTTCAATCGCGCCCCACTGGCGTTTGGGATAAAGCGGATAGGCCTTTTCCGGCAGATCGCTGCTGACCGGCGTGAGCAGGCCGAGGCTGCGCAGGAATTCGCTCTGGCGCGCGCCGCCCGAGCGCAGCGCGATCTGCGAGGTGCCGATGTTGGACGACTGGGCCAGGATGTCGCGCGCCGCCATGGCGGACGGCATGTGATGGGCTTCGTGGATTTCATGCTTGCCGATGCGAAAGCCGGCGGGGATGGGCAGCACGTCATCGGGACGGAAGGTCCTGTCTTCCAGCCCCAGCGTGAAAGAGAAGACCTTGAAGATGGAGCCCAGCTCGTAAACGTCCTGCGCCATGATGTTGCGCTGGGAATCGCCGGGCGCCATGCGCCGCAGGTTGGGATCGAAGTCGGGCAGCGACACCATGGCCAGCACTTCGCCGCTGTTGACGTCCATCACGATCGCGCCCGCCGCCACGGCGCGGAATTTTTCGCGGGCCTTGGCCATCTCGTCGGCGACGATGAACTGGACGCGCATGTCCAGCGAGGTGGCGACCTTGCCGTCGCTCTTGCGCAGCTGGTCCTGCAGGCCAAGCTCCAGGCCGGACACGCCGCCGCCATCAGGATCGGTGACGCCCAGCACCTGGGCGGTGTTGCGACCGTCGGGATAGTATCGCTTGGCGCCGTTTTCGAATTCCAGCCCCGGCAGGCCCAGCGCCATCACGCGGGCTTCGGCATCGGGGGTGATCTGGCGGGCGACCAGCACGTAGGGACTTTTGGCATTGTTGAAGGCGTGCAGCAGGCGGCCTTCATCGGCGCCGGTGGACACCGCCAACCCGTGCGCCGCCTCGCCCTTGTCCCAGAAGACGCGCGGGCGGGCGTAGAGATCCTTGACCGGAAGGTCGCGCGCCAGAAGTTCGCCGTTGCGGTCGGTGAGATCGCCGCGAGCGGCCAGCGCCGTCGCGGCACGGCCGCCGGTCAGGGGCTGCAGCAGGGTGACATGGACGAGACGCAAGCCCACCAGCGCGAAAGCGGCGACGCAGAGAACCGCTCCGATGACAATGCGGCGCTGGAATACGGTGGGAGTCTCGCTCATGCCCTCACAAGCCGGAGTGGGAAGTCGGACGGATCGGTGCGGGTGCCGCCGGAACCTGCGCGCTGGCATTGTGGACCGGCGTGCTGTTCAGCGGCGCGGCCTCATCGCCGCGGCGCGGCAGCAGGTCGAAAGAGGAAAGCTGCGCCGAGGCGGTATCGCCCATGCCCAGGCGGCTTTCCGCCAGTTTCTGGATGCGCGCCGGCGATGCGACATGCTGCCATTCGGTTTCCAGCACGCTGAGGTGGGTGCGTTCCTGCGCGATCTGGCGGCCGACCTGGCTGAGCGTCATGTGGGCGACGCGGGTCTTTTCCGAGACATGGTAGAGGCCGAGGATCGAAAGCCCCATCAGCGCCACGCAGAAGAAGTTCAGGACACGAACCATGATGTCTCCTATGCCGCCAGTTTCAGGCCGGCGCGCAACTTGGCGGACCGGGCCCTTGGGTTGGATTCGATTTCTTCCGCCGACGGCGTCTGCGCGCCCTTGTTCAAGAGCTGGAACGCCGGCTTGGGCGCGGCGATGTCCGGGGCATGGCGCGAGGCGCGCGGCGCATCGGTGGAGCGGCTGCTAAGGAACTGCTTGACGATGCGGTCTTCCAGGCTGTGGAACGACACCACCACCAGCCGGCCCTGCGGCTTGAGGATCTTAAGCGCCGCATCGAGGCCGCGTTCCAACTCGCCCAGTTCGTCATTCACGTGAATGCGCAGGGCCTGGAAGGTGCGGGTGGCGGGATGAATGGCATGGCGCAGGGCGATGGGGCCCTGGGCGTCGGAAACGATTTTCGCCAGCTGCGCCGTGCCGGTGACGGGGCGCGCGGCGATGATAGCCCGCGCAATGCGGCGGGCGTTCTTTTCCTCGCCATAGCGCGAGATGGTCAGGCTGAGGGTGCGCTCATCCGTGGTGTTGACGAAATCGGCGGCGCTTTCGCCCGACAAGCTCATGCGCATGTCCAGGGGGCCGTCTTCGCGGAACGAGAAGCCGCGCGCCGGCTGGTCGAACTGGAAGGACGACACGCCCAGGTCCAGCACGACGCCGTCGCTTTCGGATGTGAACTGGTCCATGGCGGAAAATTCTCCCTGCACCAAGGTCAGCCGGCCGGCGAAACGCTCGACCAGCTTCTGGCCGCGCGCGATGGCGTCGGGATCGCGGTCGATGCCCAGCACGCTGCAATCGGCGGCTTCTAGGATGGCGCTGCTGTAGCCGCCGCCGCCGAAGGTGCCGTCGACATAATGGGCGCCATCGCGCGGGCTGAGCGCCTCGAGAACTTCCGCCAGCATCACGGGGTTATGACCGCTCAAGACGCGTCTCCATTGCGGGCGCGTTTCATTTTCGCCTTCACGCGGGCCAGCGCTTCGGCTTCGATCGGAGCATAGGCGTCGGCATCCCAGATCTGGAATTTCTGCGCCTTGCCGACGAAAACGATTTTGTCCTTGAGGCCCGCATGTTCGATCATCGGGTCGGGAAGGCGCACGCGGCCATTCTCGTCGATCGGCAGCGCCTGGGTGCGCGCGATCAGCGCGGTGGCTTCGTCATCGAAGCTGGCGGAAAAAAACGGATCCTGCGCGGCAAGACGGGCGGCGATGGAATCCAGCAGCGTCTGTCCGAAGGCATCCAGCGCGGAATCGATGAAGCTGGGCGCGACGTACACGCCGATGGTGTTCTGCGCGGACAGGATGTGGCGATAGGTGGCGGGAATGCAGACCCGCCCCTTGCTGTCGAGCGAACCCGGCACCGTCGAAATGAACGGCTGGACCGACCCGGTCATAGCGCCTGATACCCCCTGGCCCCGGAAGCCTGAGCGGCCCGATGGATGGGCCGGAGGTCAGGCGGGCTGGCAAGCCCTTTGGGACGGTATGGGATAGCATGGGATGGATTGAATGGTCAAACCAAAAACCCAAAGATTTGAGGGGCTTGTCTAGTATCGTTAACCTTTGGACCCCCTAGCGGCGGTACATATGAGAACGATTAACGAACACGGTAATACTGTGGTCAGACGGGTAAACAGGGCGTTAACGATTTCACGCACTCCACAACCTGGAATTGTGTCACGAGGCTGCAGCAAAGACTCTTTCCGGTCTGCAACCGCAGGATGATTCGGGGCGCTGGACATCGCCGCGCCCGATGCGGAACCTGCCCGCCGCACACGCAAAGGACATGACATGAAGATCGGATTTATCGGCCTGGGCCGCATGGGCCATCACGTCGCCGCCAATTTGCTGAAGGCGGGGCACAGCGTGACGGTGTGGAACCGTTCGCCGGACCCTGTCGCGGCGCTGGTGGCCAAGGGCGCGACCGCGGCCAAGACGCCCGCCGACGCGCTGCAGGGCGATGCGGTGTTTTCCATGCTGTCCAACGACCAGGTGATGCGCGATGTCGGCTTGGCCGGTCCGCTGCTCGAAAAAGCCAATAAAGGCCTGATCCATGTGAACCTGGCGACCATCTCGGCCGCCTTCGCCAGGGAACTGGCGGCGGCGCACAGGGCGCTGGGGCTTGGCTATATCTCGGCGCCGGTGTTCGGCCGCCCGGAAATGGCGGAAGCCGCACAGTTGGTCTTGGTGGCGGGCGGCGATGCCGCGTCGCTTGCGACCATGCAGCCGGTGTTTGATGTGATCGGCTCGCGCACCGTGCCGCTGGATGCCGCCGAGAAAGCGAATTTGTTCAAGATCGCCGGTAATTTCATGATCGCC
Source organism: Alphaproteobacteria bacterium (assembly GCA_947482125.1). Taxonomy (GTDB): domain Bacteria; phylum Pseudomonadota; class Alphaproteobacteria; order Micropepsales; family Micropepsaceae; genus Rhizomicrobium. The sequence continues at coordinate 666 of CANKIV010000176.1, read as the reverse complement.
GCCGAACTGGAATCCACGGGCGAAGCCTTCGCGTTGCTGCGCAAGGGCGGCGTCGACCCTGCCCTGTTCCACGACGTCTTGAGCGGGCGGCTGTTCACCGGCGCGGTGTTCAAGAACTACGGCGCGATGATTTTGAACCGCACCTATGAACCCGCCGGTTTCGCGCTGACGCTGGGCCTCAAGGACGTGAACCTCGCCCGCGCCGCCGCCGAAGACCTGGGCATCACCATGCCCACCGCCGAGCTGCTGAAGAAACACTATGACGAAGCGGTGAGCTGGGGCTGGCAGGACAAGGACTGGTCCGCCATCGGCGAGGTGTCGGCGAAGAAGGCTGGCGTCTAACACCGCTCTCCCGGAACGCGAGCGCCGCATTTCGCGGCGCGACCATCAGCATGCACAGGCCCGCCTCCCCTTTGCGCGAAGCGCATAAAGGGGAGGTGGCCGTAGCAGCGCTTGCGATGCGAAGGCCGGAGGGGTTTAGGAATAAGCGTCAGATGGCCTGTAAGCCGGGTTCTGTACCGCCCGTCTTCTTGCGAAGAAGTGCGGTGGTGACCATTCCTCTGGGATGTGAGTTACCCCACACCTCACGCGACCGACCCGGACGGCGGTGCGAAAAACACCAACGTGCCGTCCCTATTTGGTCTTGCTCCCGGTGGGGCTTGCCTA
>CANKIV010000175.1 GCA_947482125.1 Alphaproteobacteria bacterium | reverse complement strand
CGATCACGGCATCGCCGCGCGCCAGCAGGGCCTGGGCCACGGCCGCGCCGATGAAGCCGGCCGCTCCTGTCACCAGGACGATGCGGCCGCTGCCGCTCATGCGCGCCCGACGCTGATATAGCGAAAACCGGCTTCCGCCATCTGGGCCGGGCGGTAGATGTTGCGCAGGTCCACCATCAGGGGCTGCTTCAGCGCCGCCTTGACGCGCGGCAGGTCCAGGGCGCGGAACTCATTCCATTCCGTCAAGATCACCACGCCGTCGGCGCCGTCCAGCGCGTCATAGGCATCCTTGCGGTAATCCAGCTGCATATGCTTGGCGGCTTCCTTGCAGCCTTCCGGGTCATAGGCGCGGATGGTGGCGCCGGCGGCCTGCAGATAGGGCAGGATCACCAGGCTGGGGGCGTCGCGCATGTCGTCGGTGTTGGGCTTGAAGGTCAGGCCCAGCACCGCGATGGTCTTGCCCTTCACGCCGCCAAAGGCGGTTTCGATTTTTTTGGCCATGTCCTGCTTGCGCCGGTCATTGACCGCGACCACCGCCTCGACGATGCGGGTGGGAGCGCCGATCGATTGCGCGGTCTGCACCAGCGCCAGCGTGTCCTTGGGAAAGCAGGAACCGCCATAGCCGGGACCCGCATGCAGGAACTTGTTGCCGATGCGGCCGTCCAGGCCCATGCCGCGCGCCACATCCTGCACATCGCCGCCGACCTTCTCGCAGATGTCGGCCATCTCGTTGATGAAGGTGATCTTCACGGCGAGGAAAGCGTTGGCGGCATACTTGATCAGTTCAGAGCTTTCGCGGGTCGTAAAGACGATCGGCGTCTCGCTGAGATAGAGCGGGCGGTAGATCTCGCGCATCACGTCGCGGGCCCGGTCGGTGTCGCAGCCCACCACCACCCGGTCGGGACGGCGGAAGTCCTCGATCGCCGAACCTTCGCGCAGGAACTCCGGATTGGAGGCCATGTCGAATTCGGCGTCGGGCCGCGCCTGTTTGATGATCTCTTCCACCTTGCGGCTGGTGCCCACCGGCACGGTGGACTTGGTGACCACCACGGCATAGCCGGTCAGCGCCCTGGCGATCTCCTCGGCGGCGGCAAAGACGTAGGACAGGTCGGCGTGACCGTCGCCGCGGCGGCTGGGCGTGCCGACGCCGATGAAGACCGCGTCCGCGCCGGCCACCGCACGGCCCAGATCGGTATCAAACGACAGGCGGCCGGCCTTCACGCTGGCCGCCACGACTTCGTCTAGGCCGGGTTCGAAGATCGGAATCCCGCCGGCCTGCAGGGCGGCGATCTTTTTCTCGTCCTTGTCGACGCAGATGACGGTATGGCCAAACTCTGACAGGCAGGCGCCAGAGACCAGGCCGACATACCCGCTCCCGATCATCGCAATACGCATGAAAACTCCGCAAAATATGCTTCCTTCTGGCGTGAAAGAGGTCTGAATTCAAGGAGTTTGGGGGCCGGGCGGCGGCACAAATTGTCCCTTTCCTCCCATATGGTTATAACGTTCCATGATCCATATCAGCGGCCTCGTCTTCGAGTATCCCGGCCACCGCGCCCTGCATGGGGTTTCCTTGGCCGTGGAGGCCGGGGCCATCACCGCCCTGGTCGGTCCCAACGGCGCGGGCAAGACAACGCTTTTGCGCTGCATGGCGGCGCTGGAAACGCCCTATGCCGGCCAGGTCACCATAGACGGGCTGGACACGCGCGAGTCGCCGCGCGCCATTCATGCTCGGCTGGGTTATCTGCCGGATTTTTTCGGACTCTATGATGCGCTGAGTGTACGGCGCTGCCTGCATTACGCCGCTCGCGCCCATGGCATTGGCCCGCGCGAAGCCGCCGGCGCGGTGGAAGCCGCCGCCTCGCGGGTGGGACTTGCCGACCGGATGGAACAATTGGCGGGCGCCCTGTCGCGAGGGCTTCGCCAGCGCCTGGCCATTGCCCAGTCCATCGTCCATCGCCCCGCCGTGCTGCTGCTGGACGAGCCCGCCGCCGGCCTGGACCCGCAGGCCCGGCGCGACCTGTCGCAATTGCTGCTGTCGCTGAAAGCCGACGGCATGACCCTGGTGGTGTCGTCGCATATCTTGGCCGAACTGGAGGATTATTCCGACCGCATGATCATCGTGGACAAGGGCAGCATTGCCGGCGGCGAAGCCATCATTCTCAAAGAGACCGCGCGGGCCCAGTTGCGCATCGTACTGGCGCTGCCGCGTGGAGGCCTGAAAGAATTTCTCCTGCGGCAGAACGGCTTGACCGTGCGGGAGGCGGGCGACGTCCAGGCGATTTTAACGCTGGAGGGGGGCTTGAGCGAACGCGCCGCGCTGCTGGCTGCGCTGGTACGGGACGGTTTTGCCGTGGCGAGCTTCAGCGAAGATGTCCGCAACCTGGAAGATGTTTATTTTGCGCAGGTAGGTCATGGTGATGGGAAGGTATACCGGTGATTGATCTTGTTTGCCCCGTCGACGGAGCCACACTGCAACCGGGCAGTGACGCATTGGCGTGTCCTTCGTGCGCGAAGCGCTATCCAGTTGATCGTGGCGTCGTGCGTTTTATGGGCGCGCAGGATAATTTCTACGAAGGCCTGTTCAATAACGAAATCCGTTATCTGCCGCGGGGTGACGGTTTTCTGCAAAAGTTGCCACTTTGGCTGATCACGAACGGCTATTTGTGGGAGGTGACGAGGTCTGTCCGCAAGGGTGCGCGAGTACTGGAACTGGGTTGCGCCGGCGGCATCGCGTGGTTTGGCAAGCAGTTTGATGTCATCGGCGTGGATGTCTCGCACGAAAGCCTGCGGATCGCCGCCCATAAGTACGGCACCTGCATTCAGGCCAAGGATTTGAACGCGATTTCTGACGGTTCGATAGATGCGGTCATAAGTTCCTATTTCTGGGAACACATGACGAAACTCGACAAGGCGGCCATCCTGGACCAGATAACTCGCATCCTGCGCCCTGGCGGCAAGATCATTTTCGTTTATGACGTCGCCACCAGGAACCCGCTGATCAGCTGGATGCGCAAAACTCGTCCCCAGCTGTATCAGGCCCTGTTCATCGATTCCGATGGCCATCTCGGTTACGAAACTGTGGACGAGAATGACGCGCTGTTTCGCTCGCACGGTTTTCGCATCACGCGCTCACACCCGATGGAGCGCACGCCGCTGCAATCGACCAGCGTCTATCTGAAGATGCGCGATTGGCCCGGGGTCGCGCGCTGGGCGGGGAAGGTACTGTCCATTCTTGATCGTCAGCCGCTTCTGCATCTCTATACCGCCCTCCTGCGTCTGGTGGATGGTACCGTTGGGCGCTTGTTCCCCCGTAGCTGGGGGCGCATTACTATTTTGGTTGCGATAAAGCGATAATAGAGCGCGAGGTTAGTCCAATACAATTTGAACCGTCGCCATCATGCATGAGGGTGTAAGCTGGCTCAAACGAAGCCAAATACTAAAATAAAATCAAATACTTAAAAACATCTTGCATCGGAAATCACTCTAGGGGGAATCGATGAGCTCTCGTGCCAAGCAAGAAGCGAACGCCAAGAACGCTAAAAAAAGCACCGGCCCGAAATCGGTCGAGGGTAAAGCCCGGAGTAGTGGAAACGCGGTTAAGCATGGAGTTTATGCGACTAAGCATTTGTTAGAAGGGGAAGACAAGAAACTGTACGACGCAATCGGGGCAGAGCAAAGGAGTGCGTTTAAGCCGAAGAGCTTCATCGAAATGGCTCTTGTTGACGAGCTAATCAACCAGCTGTGGACGATGCGCCGCCTCGAGAGGGCTGAGCGATATTATCTGACCCAAGTCCGCGCAGAGGGCGGAGAGGACACCGGCGACAGTGTTTTTCATGAACTGGCAAAACGGATTTCGCCACCGAGGGAAGGTTTGGCGCAAACTGAAAAATCGGTCAGTCAGGTGCAGCGCGAATTTTATGAGAGGGCCTATATTTATGATCAGGGAGGCCGCATTGAACGGCTATCAAATCAAAAACGGTTAGCCCTTCAAACCATTCTTAGCATTGAGAGGGAGCTCGAGAGCCGCTTAAAACGACGTACGAAGAAGGATAAGGCTTCTTCGCGTGATGATGCATGATGCGACAGCGTGAATTAGAGGAAGGTAACTTCCTGGTGGGATGGGTTGATGTCATTTAATCCCGAACTGTTGCGCAATCTGTGGCTGGAAGCCACGCCTTTCCGCCTTGTCCAGATTCTGGGGTTGTTGCTGGTGGTGTTCGCCGTCTCCTCGGCGGCGCCCCGCAACCTGCTGACGCCCGAAGGCGCGGCGATGACCCTCTACTGGTTCTTCGTGGTGCTGTGGGGCACGCGCAACGCCGCGCTGTCGGTGGTGGGCGAAATCCGCGAACGCACCTGGGACAGCCAGAAGCTTTCCGCCGTCAGCCCCGGCACCATGATGTGGGGCAAGCTTTTGGGCGCCACCAGCGCCAACTGGTTTGGCGGACTGCTCTGCCTGCCCCTGATCCTGTTCGCGGCCTGGCGCGATGCCGGCCCGCTGTCGGTCATCGCCTTCGGCATCATCCTGCTGGCGCTGGGACTGTTCGCGCAAGGTGTGGCGCTGCTTTCCAGCCTGGTCCTGATCCGCCGCAACACCGGCAACTGGCGGCTGGACACATTCCTCTGCCAGATCGCCGGCATCGGCGCGGCCTTTGCCTATTATTCGCTGTGGAGTTCGGTGGAGGCATTCGAGGCGACGGGCGCGCGGTCGCTGGTCTGGTGGGGGCATGAATTCGGCCTTACCGGGTTTCACTTCACCTCGCTGATGATTTTCCTGGGCTGGACCCTTCTGGGCGTGTGGCGCGCCATGCGGGCCGAGCTGCGTTTCGCCAATGGGCCGTTCGTCTGGCTGGCCTATCTGGCCTATCTCGCTTTTTATTCCGCAGGGTTCGAATCCACCATCAGCGGTTATCTGGCGTCTTTTTCCATGACGGAGGATGCCACCCTGTTGCACGCCGCCGCTGTGCGGCTGGGACTGGCAAGCATCGCGCTGCTGTCCACCGCCTACAGCATGGTTTTCCTGGAGCCCAAGGACCCGGTGAGGCTGCGCTGGCTGGGCGAGCATTTTCGCGCCGGTCAGTACTATAAAGCCTTCCTGGCGCTGGATGCCTGGATGCTGAGCTATGGCGTCATCATGATCGCGGGCCTGGTCCTGGCGGGCCTGCTGGCGATGGACGGCGCCATGGTGGGATCGCTGCCGGCTTTCGCGCTGGCGCCGGGTGTTCTGGCGATGTTGGGTTTTCTCACCCGCGACGTGGCGATCTTTGTGCTGATGCGCGGCCTTGCGGGCGCCAAGGGGGATTTCGCGGCCCTGGCATTGCTGGCGGCGCTGTATCTGGTAATCCCGGCGGCGCTGCACCGGGCCGGGCTGGACCTGCAATTTCTTTTGGTACCGGTCGCAAGTGGAGCAGCTGTATTGGGTGCTGCGTCGGCGTGGATACAAGGGCTTGTTGCGGTTTGGCTGGCACGACGCGG
>CANKIV010000174.1 GCA_947482125.1 Alphaproteobacteria bacterium | reverse complement strand
GGCGGTCGCCGATGATCAGTTCGCGCTGGCCGCGGCCGATCGGGATCAGGGTGTCGATCGCCTTCAGGCCGGTCTGCACCGGCTCATGCACAGATTTGCGCGGAATGATGCCCGGCGCCTTGACGTCGACGCGGCGCTTTTCAGCGGCGCCCTTGATTTCGCCCTTGCCGTCGATGGGATTGCCCAGCGGGTCCACGACGCGGCCCAGCAAGGCCTTGCCGACGGGCACTTCCACGATGGCGCCGGTGCGCTTGACGGTGTCGCCTTCCTTGATGGTGCTGTCATTGCCGAAAATCACGCAGCCGACATTGTCGGTTTCGAGATTGAGGGCCATGCCCTTGATGCCGCCCGGGAACTCGACCATTTCGCCGGCCTGGACATTGTCGAGGCCGTGGACGCGGGCGATGCCGTCGCCGACGCTCAGCACTTCGCCGACTTCGCTGACCTGCGCCTCGGCGCCGAAATTCTGGATCTCGCGCTTCAGGATGGCGGAGATTTCAGCGGGTTGAATGTCCATTTTAGTGTCCTTTCATGGCCGCACGCAGGCCATCGAGCTTGGTGCGAAGCGAAGAATCGATCATGCGCGAGCCGACCTTGACGACGAGACCGCCGAGCAGGGAAGGATCGACTTTGGTGTGAAGGCGCGGTTCCTTGCCCAGTTTCGACTTGAGCGCGGATTTCAGTTCGGTGATTTCGGAATCGCTGAGGGTGCGTGTGGCGGTGACTTCCGCTTCGGTTTCGCCGCGCGACTTGGCGACCTGGCTTTCATAAGCCTTGATGATTCCGGTGAGGGCGAAGAGGCGGCGCTTTTCCGCCAGCAGCAGCACGAACTTGCTGGTCAGGGCGTTGGCCTCCATCTTGGCCAGGATGGCCTTAAGCGCCTTGGCGTGATCTTCGGCGCTGAACACCGGCGATTTCACCAGGCGGGCCAGATCGGGGCTGCTTTCCAGGGCCCGGCGCAGGCTGGCCAGATCGGTGCTGACGGCATCGATCGCCTTCTGGTCCTGGGCCAGTTCGAACAGCGCATTGGCGTAACGCCCCGCCAGTCCGCCTTCCGCCGTTTCGTTCGCCACATTCATCCTTCGCGGCTGGGACGCGAAAACCGCGTCAGATGCCGTCGCTTGTTGCACTAAGCTATTGAATTAGCTGTATTTTTATGCGTTCCCGCGAGTCACCCCACGTGAAGCGGTGCCAGTTAGCATGGGGGATGACGGCGACGCAATAATGACCGTTACGCCATGCTGTCGCGGGCTTTCAGGTGATTTTCTGCAGGAAGCGGGAGAGGCGGAAAAGCCCCGGCCAGCTGGCCGGGCCGCGCATGTTGAGGAAGTCGAAGGAGCCGACCACGAATTCGGCCCGGCCGATCAGGTTGGCGGACGGAACCAGCCCGACACCGCCATCCCGGGTGGCGACCCGGCTGTCCAGCGAATTGTCCCGATTGTCGCCCATCACGAACAGACGGCCCGCCGGGACTGTGACGACCGGCGTATCGTCCAGCACGCCGTCCCAATGCCGCTTGAATACCGGGTGGCGCACGCCATTGGGCAGGATTTCGACAAACTGGCGGATGGCGCTTTTCTCGCCCCACTGGTTTTCGGCTTCGCCCATGCCGCCGTCCTGCAGTTCCAGCATGTGCCCATTGATGACCAGCCGGCCCTGGCGCATCTGCACCTTGTCGCCGGGCAGGCCAATCACCCGCTTCACCAGGACCGTGCCCTTGTCGTCGGGATGGCGGAAGATCACGACATCGCCCTGCTGCGGGTCGCGGCCCAGGAGGCGCGTGCCGCCTGGCGTACCCAGATTCATCGGCAGCGAGGCCGCGCTGTAGCCATAGGCGAACTTGCTGGCGATCATGGCGTCGCCGATGCGCAGGGTCGGCTCCATCGAGCCGGACGGGACATAGAAGGGCTGGGCGATGGCGGTGGTTGTGCCGAAAGCCAGCAGCAGGATGGCCGCGGGTTCTGCCAGCCATTTGAGGATTTTGCGGATCTGCTGATTCATCCAGCCATTGTGGGCTGAAAACAGGGCCTTTCAATCCCTTTTCGTGTTAATCCTTGACGGTCCCTGACCGAGCCTCCAAAAGCCGCCCCCATGATAGAGATCAGCCAGGAATTCGGCTTTGACGCGGCCCATTATCTGGGCAATGGCGCGGCGGAAAACCGCCGGCTGCATGGCCATTCCTTTTATGCCGAAGTCACGTTGCGCGGCGAGGCCGATCCCGCCACCGGCTTCCTGCGCGACTTCGGCGAAGTGGATGCGGTGCTGAAGGCGATCCGCGAAACGCTGGATCACCGCCTGCTCAACGAGATCGAAGATCTGGGCATCCCGACCCTGGAAAATCTGGCGACGTATGTTTTCGTGCGCGCCAAGGCGGCGCTGCCCGAAGTGGTGCGGGTAAAGCTGCGCCGTCCGTCCTATGGCCAGACCTGCGTATACGAGGGCTGAGATGGCGAAAAAGCTCACACAGCTTGGGTCTCAAGTGAGACAACCGGCATCGCCGGACAAGGCGGTGCTGGAAGCCGTCGCCAATCCGCACGCCGATACCGATTATCTGGTCCGCTTCACCGCCCCGGAATTCACCACCCTGTGTCCGATCACCGGCCAGCCGGACTTCGCCCATTTCGTCATCGACTATGTGCCGGGCGCGAAGATCGTCGAGTCGAAATCGCTGAAGCTGTTTCTGACCTCGTTCCGCAACGCATCGGGCTTTCACGAAGACTGTTCGCTGAAGATCGGCAAGCGCATCGCCGCCGCCATCAAGCCCAAATTCATCCGGGTGGCGGGCTATTGGTATCCGCGTGGTGGTATTCCCATCGACATCTTCTGGCAGAGCGGCAAGCTGCCGCCTGGCGTATGGCTGCCGGACCCGGGCGTAGCGTCCTATCGCGGGCGCGGCTGATATTCTGTCGGGTGCCCCCGGCTGTTCACCCCTGATCCTTGTGTTAGCGTTGCGTCAGCGGACCGGGAATGCCCGGCCGAAGCGGGGGGCCTTTCATGTCACCAGACGATCTGTATCTGCTCGGCATCGCGCTGACGATCATCCTCGCGGTGATCGTGGCGATAGCCAAATTCAAGATGCATCCATTCCCCGCGCTGATGATCGGCGCGCTGGCGCTGGGCCTTTGGACCGGCGCCGAGCCGGCGCAGATCCTCAAAAGCTTCCGCACGGGCTTTGGCGAGACCCTGGCCAATGTCGGCGTGCTGCTGGCGCTGGGAGCCATGTTCGGCGAATTGCTGGCCAGTTCCGGCGGCGCCGAGCGCGTTTCCAAGGCGCTGCTGAATGCGGGTGGCACGCGGCTGGTGCCCTGGACCATCGGACTTGTTGCGATGTTGTTGGGTCTGCCCTTGTTCTTCGAGGCGGCGGTGGTGCTGATGATGCCCATCGTGCTGACGGTCGGCGCCCAGCTGGCGCGACATCCTGGTGGCCTCAAGGGCAATCCCTATCTGCTGGCTGGCCTGCCGGTGTTCGCGGGCATCGGCGTGATGCATGTGCTGGTGCCGCCCCATCCCGGGCCCATGGTGGCGATCGACGCCATCGGCGCCGACCTGGGCGCCACCTTGCTGATCGGCATCCTGCTGGCCTTTCCGGTCGCCATCATGGCCGGCCCCTTGTTCACCTACTGGATCGCGCCGCGCGCCACCGCCAACCCGCCCGCCGACCTGGTGGAGCGGCTGACCCGTCGCGACACCAAGTTCCGCGCGCCCGGCATCGGCATCACGGTGATGACCATCCTGTTTCCCATCCTGCTGATGATGGGCAAGGCGGCGGTGGACCTGCTGCTGCCCGACGGCCATCCGGTGCGCACCCTGTTCGAATTCATCGGCCATCCCATCGTGGCGCTGCTGCTGGCGGTTCTGCTCGCCATGTGCACCTTCGGATTTTTCCTGGGCAAGGACACCAAGCTGATCGGCAAGCTGCTGGGCGATGCGCTGCCGCCGATCGCCGCCATCATGCTGATCATCGGCGCCGGCGGCGCGCTGAAACAGATGCTGATCGATGTCGGGCTGGGGCGGACCATCGCCAATGCCTCCCAGCTCGTCGAACTCAGCCCCCTGCTGCTGGGCTGGTTCACGGCGGTTATCATTCGCCTGGCGACGGGATCGGCGACCGTGGCGACGGTGACTGCGGGCGGATTGATGGCGGCTACCATCAGCGTCAACCCCGACCTGAACCCAGCGCTGCTGGTGCTGGCGATCGGCGCGGGCTCGATGTTCTTCTCCCACATCAACGATGCCGGTTTCTGGATGGTGAAGGAGTTCATGGGCATGTCGATGCCGGACATGTTCAAGACCTGGACCATGGTCTCCAACATCATCTCGGTGTCGGGCATCGTTCTGGTGCTGGCCCTGTCGCAGTTCATCTAGCCGCTATTTCAGCGCCAGTTTCTTCAGCACCGCCAGCAGCGGCGTCTCCGCCTTGGCATAGTCCTTCCAGATCGCGCCTTTTCGCAGCAGGGCGGGGGCGGTGTGCGCTAGATTAGCTCCGGGCAGGGGCTGATGAACCAGCGAATGGCAGTGGGGGTTGGCTTTGGCGCGCTCGCGGGCGCGCTGTGGGGGCTGGTGTTCCTGGCGCCCAACCTGACGTCCGGCTTTTCACCTTTCGAGATTTCCGCTGGCCGTTACCTTGCCTATGGCGTGATGGCCGCAGCCCTGATCGCGCCGCGCTGGAATTTGGTGCGGGCCAGATTATCCCGCGCTGACTGGCTGGCGCTGGTCTGGCTGAGCCTGTCCGGCAACATCGTCTATTACATCTTTCTCGCCGGCGCCGTGCAGCTGTCCGGCCCCGCGCCCGCCGCCCTGATCGTCGGGCTGCTGCCGGTGGTGATTTCCCTGATCGGCAGCCGGGAGGAGGGCGCGGTGTCCGCCTTGCGGCTGGCGCCATCGCTGCTGCTGGCGGTGACGGGCGTGAGTTTGATCTCGCTGGCGTCGCTGACGCGGGGCGGGGTGCAGGCAAGCTGGCAGAGCCTGGCGCTGGGTCTCGCCTGTGCCGCCGGCGCGCTGGCCTGCTGGTCGGCCTTCGCGGTGGGCAACGCGCGGCGCATGGCGCGGCTGCCGCACGTTTCATCGCATGACTGGTCGCTGCTGCTGGGCGTGGTGACGGGCGCCGGCGCCTTGCTGATGACGCCCGCTTTCATGCTGTCGCCGCATGTCCATGAAACGCGGGACTGGCTGGGCCTTGTGATGGTCAGCAGCGCCATCGCCTTGCTGGCATCGGTGGCGGGCAATGCGCTGTGGAACAGCGCCAGCCGCCGCCTGCCGCTGACCATGACCGGCCAGATGGTGATCTTCGAAACCCTGTTCGCGCTGCTCTATGCGTTCATGTGGGAGCAGCGGCTGCCAAGCCTGCTGGAAGTCGGCGCCATCGCCGCCCTGGGCACCGCCGTGTTGTGGTGCGTCTCAAGCCACCGCATGCCGCGGCCGCACGAGTAACGTGGTGATGTTTGGAAAAGAATGGCTCCCCGGGCAAGATTCGAACTTGCGGCC
>CANKIV010000173.1 GCA_947482125.1 Alphaproteobacteria bacterium | reverse complement strand
GGGTGAAGCCGCATGCGCTGGCGGTGTTGACGATCAGCAGCACCCGGCCGCGCCAGGTCTCCAGCGAGACGTCTTCGCCCGCCAAAGTGGTGGCGGTGTATTTGTAGATGCTCATCTTCAAACTCCCGGCGGCTCAGGCAACATAACGCAAAAAGCCGGCCTTCAGGGCCGGCTTTCGCGAACACAAATGGTCGACGGCATCAGCCAGTCATGCGGCCTTTATCGGGCGCGCGGCGGGCCTGCTGCGGCTGGTAGGCCTTGCGGGCATGGGCTTCGCAATAGGGCGAACCCTGCTTGGGGCTGTGGCCGCAGAAATGGAATTCGGTCGCCGCCGGGTCGCCGATCGGCCAGCGGCACATGCGGTCGCTGATGGTCAGGACGGTGGCGTGGCTGCCGTCTTCCAGCTGCAGCGGATCTTCCTCGACCACCGGGGCGGCGGGGACATGGCTGCGGATGCTGGGGGCCTTGGGCGCCATGGGAAGGCGCGGGCGTTCGCTGCGCGACGGGCTGGCGCGGCCCGCCAGGCCCAGCCGGTGGACCTTGCCGATCACGGCGTTGCGGGTCACGCCGCCCAGGGCGCGGGCGATCTGGCTGGCGGAAAGCCCTTCCGTCCAAAGTGTCTTGAGCTGCTCGACCCGGTCTTCCGACCAATTTGCCTGCGTCATGGGTATCGCTCCTTGCGGGTGGGCGGCCCCATTATCTGGACCCCCCTTGCCTCTTAATGGCACAAGATACAGTACCCCCACGCGTGCGCCGCACAAGCGTTGCCGGCCTCGAGCCACCCCTTGTCCACAAGATGCATACTGGCCATGCCGGCGGGCGGCGGGGTTGTTTGGGCCATCGGGAAATCGGATAAACCGCTCTTCCTGCCGCGTCATTGTAATATTATTTCACTATTCCAGCCCCAACAGGAGACCGCCCGTGTTCCCGGCTTTGCTTCCCACCTATAACCGGACGGATGTCGCATTCGTCCGTGGCGAGGGTTCCTACCTCTTCGCCGAGGATGGCAAGCGATACCTGGACTTCGGTGCCGGCATCGCCGTCAACGCCTTCGGCCATGCCAATCCGAAGCTGGTGAGCGCCCTGACCGAGCAGGCGGGAAAGCTCTGGCACACCTCCAACCTCTACCGGGTGCCGGGACAGGAAACCCTCTCCCAGAAGCTGGTCGACAATACCTTTGCCGACACGGTGTTCTTCACCAACTCCGGCACCGAGGCGATCGAGCTGGCCATCAAGATGGCGCGCCGCTACCACTTCGTGAACGGCGCGCCCGAGCGCTTCCATATCGTCAGCTTTGAGGGCGCCTTTCACGGCCGCACCATCGCCGCGATCAATGCCGGCGGTAACGAAAAGTATCTCGAAGGCTTCGGTCCGCGCATGGCGGGTTTCGACCAGGTGCCGCTGGGCGATCTCGACGCTTTGAAAAAAGTGATCGGGCCGCAGACCGCGGCACTGCTGATCGAGCCGCTGCAGGGCGAAGGCGGCGTCAGGACGGTGGCGCCGGAATATCTGCGCGCCCTGCGCAAGCTGTGCGATGACAACGGCCTGCTGCTGATCTTTGACGAGATCCAGACCGGCCTCGGCCGTACCGGCAAGTTCTTCGCCTATGACTGGCTGGGCTTTGCCCCCGACATCATGACCGTGGCCAAGGCGTTGGGTGGCGGTTTCCCCGTTGGCGCGGTATTGGCCACCGCGGAAGCGGCCAAGGGCATGACCGTGGGCACCCATGGCACCACCTATGGCGGCAATCCGCTGGCCATGGCGGTGAGCAACAAAGCCATAGACATGATCCTGGCGCCCGGCTTCCTGGATCACGTCAACAAGATCGCCAATTACCTGCACCAGCAGCTTGGCGCGCTGGTCGCGGGCCATCCCGCGCTGTTCGAAAGCGTGCGCGGGCAGGGGTTGATGATAGGCATCAAGATGAAGACGCCCAGCGCCGATTTCATCGCTGCCGCCCGGGCCAACGGGCTGGTGGTGCTGCCGGCGGGCGACAATGTCGTGCGCCTGCTGCCGCCCCTGACCCTGAGCGAAGACGAAGCCCGCGAGGGCATGGACCTGCTGAGCAAGACCGCTTCCCAGATGGAAGCGCAGAAAGCCGCCGCCCAATGAACGCCCCCCTGAAGACTGCCCCCAAGCATTTCCTGGACCTGTCGGATCATGACAGCGCCACCCTCAAGGCGCTGATCGCGGACGCGAAGCGGCGCAAGCTGGCGCGCAAGGGCCTGGCCAAGGGCATGCCCGATGCCGACCGCGTGCTGGACGGCAAGGTTCTGGCGATGATCTTCGACAAGCAGTCGACCCGCACCCGCATCTCCTTCGACATGGCGGCGCGGCAGCTGGGCGGCTCGACCCTGATGCTGACCGGCAACGAGATGCAGCTGGCGCGCGAGGAAACCATCGCCGACACCGCGCGCGTGCTGTCGCGTTTCGTCGATGCGGTGATGATCCGGCTGCTGGACCATGAAATGGTCGAGGAGCTGGCCGCCAACGCCACCATCCCGGTGATCAACGGCCTGACCAAATGGTCCCATCCCTGCCAGGTGATGGCGGACGTGATGACCTTCGAGGAACACAAGGGCTCCATCGCCGGCGCCACTGTGTGCTGGAGCGGCGACGGCAACAATGTGCTGACCAGCTGGGTCCATGCGGCGGTGCGGTTCGGCTTCAAGCTGAATGTGGCAAGCCCGCGCGAGCTGACGGTGGATGCGGAAACCCGTGACTGGGCCGCTGCCAGCGGGTTGGTCACCTTCACCACCGATGCGCAGGCCGCCGCCGAAGGCGCCGATTGCGTGGTGACCGACACCTGGGTTTCGATGGGCGACGACAACGCCACCAAGCGCCAGAACCTGCTCAAGCCTTTCCAGGTCAATGCGGCGCTGATGGAGCGCGCCAACAAGGACGCCATCTTCATGCATTGCCTGCCGGCCCATCGCGGCGAGGAGGTCACCGACGAGGTGATCGACGGCCCGCAATCGGTGGTGTTCGACGAGGCGGAAAACCGCCTGCATGCCCAGAAGGCGATCCTGGCCTGGATGCTTTCTTGAAAAGCGCGGCCTGATCGCCATATTGGATTTGATGCCTGACAAACTGGAACCTGCGCCTTACGGCGATTTCGTGCTGCCGTTCGACATCGCCAAGGCTGGCGTGCGCGGACGGCTGGTCCGCCTGGACGCCGCCTCCGCCCGCGCCCTGGGGGCGCATGCCCTGCCGGAACCCGCCGCGCGCGTCGCCGGCGAAGTGGTGGCGCTGGGCGCGTTGCTGGGCACCGCGCTGAAGCTGGACGGGCGGTTGACCATCCAGACCAAGGGGGACGGTCCGCTCGACCTCGTGACCGCCGACTATTACGGCGCCGATGAAAACCGCCATCGCGGGGTGCGCGGCTATGCAAGGCTGGATGCGGCGCGGTTCGATCCCGCGGCGGCCAATGAATTTTCCGCCCTGGCGGGCAAGGGCGTGCTGGCGATCACGATTGAGCCCAAGGTTGGCGGCAAGACCTACCAGGGCATAGTCGAACTCTCGCCCGACGGCATCGGTGCCTCGGCGGAGACCTATTTCGCGCAATCCGAACAGCTACCCACCGTGATCAAGCTGGCGGCGGCGCCGCTGTTTGTGGCGGGCGACAAGCAGCCCCATTGGCGCGCCGGCGGCATGATGCTGCAGATGACGCCGGAATCCGCCAAGCAGGGCGTCGAGTCCAGGTCCGATGACTGGGATCGGCTCTCGCTGCTGCTCAAGACCGTGGAAGATCTGGAACTGGTGGACACGACGCTCTCGCCGGAAACCCTGTTGTGGCGGTTGTTCAACGAGGACGAGGTGCGGGTGCATCCGCCCGAGCCGGTGGTGTTCCGCTGTGACTGCGATGCGGGCCGCATCACACAGGTGTTGAAAAGCTATGCGCCCGCGGACCGCGAAGGCCTGGCCGATCCGGATGGCGTCATCCGGGCGCGGTGCGAGTTCTGTGGCAAGACCCACGAGATCACGCCGGACTCGCTGGCGTAACTCTAACCGTCATCCCCGGCGAGCGGTTTAGCCGCGAGGGAAGGGGATCCAGCACTGTCAGAGAAGACGGCTTTTACCCACCTGGATTCCCTTCCCTCGGCTCGCGCTGGCGCGCGATCCTCGCCGGGAATGACAAATCAGGCCGACGCTTTCGCGATCACCTTGCGCAGGAACGCTTCGCAGGCGGTCAGTTCGCTGACCTCGCAGAATTCGTCGGGCCGGTGCGCCTGCTCGATCGAGCCGGGGCCGCAGATCACGGCGGGAATACCGTAATTCTGGAAATGTCCGGCTTCGGTACCGTAGGCCACCGCCTCCACCTGGTTGGCGCCGGTCAGTTCGCGCGCCAGCCGGATGGCGGGCGAGTCCTCGTCCATGGCCAGGCCGGGATAGGCGGCGTGCAGGGTGGTGTCCAGCCGCGCTTCCGGCGCGCGGTGCTGATACTTGGGCAGGACTTCGGCTTCGGCGCGTCGACGCACCCGTTCCACGATTGCAGATGCATCCCGGTCCGGCAGGCAGCGATATTCCCAGGTCACCTCGGCTTCCTTCGCCAGAATGTTCACGGCGGTGCCGCCGGCGATCACATTCGCCTGCACCGTGGAATGGGGCGGGTCGAAGCGGGGATCGGCATCGGCGCGCAGCTCGTCCCACACGCTGCCCAGCAGATGCACGAACTCGCCCGCCATCATCACGGCATTGGCGCCGTGCTCGGGCTGGCTGGAATGATGTTCCCGGCCACAGCAACGGGTGGTCAGCTTGGCGCCGCCCTTGTGCGCGCCCACGATCCTCATCAGGGTCGGCTCGCCGATGATCGCCAGCGCCGGCTTGATTTTTTCAGCCCTCAGATCATCCAGCAGGCCGGTGACGCCGACACAGCCGACTTCCTCATCATAGGACAGCGCGAAATGGATCGGTTTGACCAGTTTGGCGCGTGCGATCTCCGGCGCCAGCGCCAGCGCCACGCCGACAAAGCCCTTCATGTCGCAGGCGCCGCGGCCATAAAGCTTGCCGCCGCGCACTTCCGGCTTGAAGGGATCGGACGACCAGTCCTGCCCGTCCACCGGCACCACGTCGGTATGGCCCGACAGGACATAGCCACCATCGCCCTCGGGGCCGATGGTGGCGAAGAGGTTGGCCTTCTTGCCGGTGGCGTCATACGAGCGGCGGCAGCGCGCCCCCGATTTTTCCAGCAGCGTTTGCGCGAAATCGATCAGCGCCAGGTTGGAGCCGCGGCTGGTGGTATCGAACGCGATCAGCGTTTTGACGAGATCAAGCGCCGTCATTTATCGATCTTCGCGGCTGGCCGGGTTGCCGATCATGTTGAGGAATTCGCGGCGGGTATCGGAATTGTCGCGGAACGCCCCCAGCATGGTGGAGGTCACCATGGTGACGCCGGTCTTGTGCACGCCGCGCGTGGTCATGCACTGGTGCGCCGCCTCGATCACCACGGCCACGCCCTTGGGCCGCAGCACCTTCTCGATCGTGTTGGCGATCTGGGCGTTCATCTTTTCCTGGACCTGCAGGCGGCGGGC
>CANKIV010000172.1 GCA_947482125.1 Alphaproteobacteria bacterium | reverse complement strand
CCTGTAACCTCTGCCGCATCCGCGGTGACTGAGCATTGTTCTTTTTCGTCACGCCAAAGTGGCGCGAGGAATTTTGCGGCCTGAGCAGGGTTGCCTAGCGACAGCGTAGGCAACGCGAAGTGGGCTTAACGCCCATGAGCGACGCGCGACGCACTCAGGACGCAAAAGGCCCGTGCCGGTCAAGAACGTTCTCTGCCCGCACGGCGCCAGCGGCTGACGATTTCGTCGAGGCCCTCGCGGTCCATGTTGGGCGACTTCCAGCTTGCCGAGAAACCGGTGTGGCGGCTGCGCGGCACGCCGCGCTTGCCCAGGTCGTCGAAGCGGATGCGCATGGGCATGGACACGCCCTGTCCCAGCACGATGGCTTCGCGGTCACCCAGGAGCGGGAGGAAATCCACCAGGTCGATCATGCCTTCATAGGTTGAGCCGCGGATCACGTCCTGGTCGCGCTCGCTGGACAGGCGCAGCACCACGGCGGTGCCGCACTGGGAGAGAATGGTGGAATCCAGTTCGCTGGGACGCTGGGTGACGAGGCACAGGCTGAGGCCGTACTTGCGCCCTTCCTTGGCGATGCGCGACAGGGCCTGGCGGGTGGGGACGAATTTCTGGTCGCTGACCGGGGCGTAGCGATGGGCTTCCTCGCACACCAGGAGCATGGGCAATCCGCCCTTGCTCCATACCGCCAGGTCAAAGGCCAGGCGCGAGATCACCGAGATCACCACGTCCAGGATTTCCGGCGGCACGGTGGAAAGATCGATCACCGAGATGGGACGGCCCTCACCCGGGGCGCGGAACAGGCGGGCCAGGACGTCGCCCATCGTGTCCTGCACCGACAGGCTGCCGAACATGAAATTGTAGCGCTGGTCGGTGACCAGGCTTTCGATGCGCGCCTTGAGGCGGCGATAGGGAAGCATGAACTGGGTGCGTTCCAGCTTGCCCAATTGTTCATCGAGCCAGGCGGTCACGTCCGACATGCGGAAGGGGGTGGGCGTGTCCACGGTGATGACATGCTGTTCGGATGATTTGCGCGCCAGGGCGCCGGCGCGGGCGGTGGCGGATTCGGCGTAGCGGCGCTTGGCGTGCACCACCGCGTCGGACAGGATTTCTGTTTCCGCATCGTGATGGGCGTCGCGGCTGACCAGGGCGGCGATCATTTCGGGAAAATCCAGCATCCAGAAGGGCAGGCTGAAATTGTCGAGATTGATCGGTTCCACCAGCCCGCCAAAGGCGGCGGAATATTCATTGTGGATGTCCAGGATCACGACATGGGCATGGGCGTGGTCGGTCAAAAGGCGCTGCAGGATGCAGGTCACCGCCGAGGATTTGCCCGAGCCGGTCGAACCCACGATCAGGAAATGCTTGGAGAGCAGATCGTCCACCAGCAGGCGGGCGGGCACGGTCGGTTCCTGGAACAGGGTGCCGATCTTGATGCTGGCGGCCTGGGGCGGAGCATAGACGCGCGTCAGGTCATGCCTGTCGGCCAGGAGCACGGCATCGCCCAAGGTCGGCAGGCTGGAAACGCCGCGCCGGAACGTAAGGCGGCGGTTCTGGTCGGGCACCACTTCGCCCGCCAGGTTGATCTCGATCAGGCCGGTGGACTGGGGCTCGCCTTCGGCGGCCGGCATGGGTGCGGTGACGGCGGTGATCACGCCCATGGTGGCGCTGGTCGGGGTGACAACCTTTATAAGGGCGCCGATCTGCACGCGGGCATCATTGGCATTGGCGATGGCGTCCTGGCGGTCCAGCACCGCCACGGCATGGCTGCCTGACACCGACACGATATGGGCCAACCGGACCGGCGGCGCGGCGGGCGCGCCGCGGCGTTCGCGGAACGGCGGGGCGGAGGCCGGTGGCTTTTCGATATGCAGGGTCATGCGACTTTTCCGATGGAAGGGGAAACGGAAGCAGCCTGCGCGCGCGGCAAGGTCACCACCGCAGTGGTGCCGGCGCCGGGCTGGCTGTCGAGATAGAGGCTGCCGCCATGCAGCTTGGCGATGCCCATGGCCAGCGGCAGGCCGAGACCCGCGCCTTCCTGGGTGCGGGAGAGATGGCCCTGCACCTGGGCGAAGGGCTTCAGGGCAAGGACGATCTGCTCATGGGTCATACCGACGCCGGTATCGGCGATGGCGATGGTGACGCCGCCGCCCTTGACGGCCTTGGCCATCACCAGGATGCGGCCCTTCTCGCCGGTGAACTTGCTGGCATTGGAGAGGAGATTGGCGAAAAGCTGGCGCAGCCTTTTGGGGTCGCCGCTGATATCCAGCAGGCCCGCGTCCAGCCGCAGATCCACCGATTGATGCTTGGCCTCGAAAAGCGGCCCGGCATTTTCCACGGCGACTTCCAGGACATCACCGATGTACAGCGGCAGCATGTCCAGCGTCAGGCTTCCCGATTCCAGCCGCGACATGTCCAGCACGTCCGACACCACGTTCAGCAGGCGACGTCCGGCATTGGCGATGTGATCGGCATATTCGCTGGCTTGTGCGGGCGTGGCGGCACCGGGCTGGCGAATGATGTCGGAGAATCCGATGATGGCGTTGAGCGGCGTGCGCAACTCGTGACTCATGGTCGAAAGAAAAGCCGACTTGGAGCGCAAGTTGAGTTCGGCTTCCGCGCGGGCGGCGCGGATGGCGCGTTCGGTATACTTGCGCAGCTGCATCTCGCCAAAGGTGTCCGAATACCTGGCAAGCAGTCCATTGGCTGTGCGCACGCGCGCGGGGTGGCCAACCTTGGCCATGGAGCGGTCTTCCCGTCAGAACCGCCAAAATGTAAGGCTCCAGCCCTTTGAAGAGCGTTAACGCGCCGACAATCTGTCGACCGGGTCGCCCTGTGCAGCCTCCCGAAAGCGCGGTAAAGCTGGGAAAAATGGGGGGCCAAGCCATGCAGCTACCGATCAAGCGGGGCATCGAACGCATACCCGGCGGCATGGTGATCGTGCCTTTGGCGCTGGGCGCCACCATCGCCACCTTCGCCCCCGGGGCGGGGGTGTTCTTCGGCTCCTTCACCGGGGCCCTGTTCACCGGCGCCCTGCCCATCCTGGCGGTCTTCTATGTCTGCATGGGCGCCACCATTCCCTTCGAGAGCCTGCCGCATGTCGCAGGCAAGGGCGGCGTGCTGCTGGCGGCCAAGGTGCTGATGGGCGTCGCCGCTGCGATGGTGCTGGGACATTTCCTGGGGGTGGAGCCGGTCAAGGCGGGATGGTTCGCCGGGCTTTCCACCCTGGCGGTGGTCGCCGCCATAAATGACACCAATGGCGGGCTCTACATGGCGCTGATGGGGCGCTATGGCCGCCCGCAGGATGTCGCCGCCTATTCGGTGATGTCGCTGGAGTCCGGCCCCTTCATCACCATGATGACCCTGGGCGGGCTGTTCATGTTTCCCTGGCAGACCCTGCTGGGCGCGATCCTGCCGCTGCTGGCGGGCGTGGTCATCGGCAATCTCGACAAGGACATGCGCGAGTTTCTGGGCAAGGCCGCGCCGGCACTGATCCCCTTCTTTGCCTTCGCCATCGGCGCGTCGCTGAACCTGACCATGGTGTGGCGCGCGGGCCTGCTGGGGATCGCGCTGGGCTTTGCCATCCTGATCGTGTCGTGCTGCGTGATGTTCCTGGCGGATCGTGTAAGTCGCGGCAATGGCGTTGCGGGTCTTGCGGCGTCAGCGACAGCGGGCAATGCGGCGGCGGTGCCGGCCTTGGTGGCCAGCGCCAACCCCGTCTATGCCGAGGCCGCGCCGTTCGCCACGGTGCTGGTGGCAGCCAGCGTGGTGGTCACCATGCTGTGCGTGCCGCTCATTACTGCTTGGTGGGCGAAGAAGGTTGGCGTGGCGAAGGTCTAGGGCAGAATCTCGATCAGCCGGAATCGCTCGCAGAGCAGTTCCATGTCCGGTGAAAAGCCGCCATTGCGCTCGAAATAGGCGCGATGGCTTTCCCGCCATTCGCCAAACGTCCGCGACCCCTCGCCTTCCTCGAAGGCGAATTCTTCATCGACTTGATCGAAGCGGCGAACGGTCACTTCGACGGTTTCGATTACTGCCGCCCGCCTGCCCTGACCGTCCAGCACGACATCACGTCGACCTACCTGCGGACGCGCGGTGGCGTCGGGGAAGTCCCGCAACGCGCCACAGCTTGCCGTCTTGGTGCCGGCCAGAACCAGCGCGAGCAGTTCGTTCGCCATCTCCGGCGAGTCGCCGAACGAGAAAGCGTGGGAGTGCGGATCAGGATCGAGCGCGGCCACGACCTAGCGCGGGTAATCCCGCCACAGCCATTCCAGCGCGGCGGGCAAGGTCTGCATCACCACCCGGTTGTCGACATGGCCGGCGCCCATGGAGAAGACGTAGCGGTAATCGTAACCCTTCTTCTTCAGCACTTCCGCCATGCGGTTGTTGGCCAGCGGCCAGTTGTGCCAGGTCTCTTCGGGATTATCGAAGCGGTTGTCCTTTTCGCCCACCTGCATCCAGATGCGGATGGGCTTTTTCGCGGACTTGGGAACAAGCGTGGCGTGATACTCCCAGGCGCCGCGCGGCGTCCTGGGATCGGGCGGCCAGGCCTGGTTCACGAAGGTACCGGAATAGGAAAGCACCTTGCGGTAACGCTCGGGATGATACCACGCCATGGTCCAGGCGGCCGCAGCGCCCGACGAGCCGCCCATGGTGGCGCGGCCCTCAGGATCGCTTGTGAAGGTGATGCCGTAGTTTTTGGAAACTGCGGGCAGCAATTCCTGCTCCACCCAATCGGAATAGCGGCCTGACACGGTGTCGTATTCCAGCCCGCGCTGGGAGCCTTGGGCGTCGCTGCCGCCGGAATCCGCCAGCACCAGCACCATGGCCGGAATGCGCCTGGCCGCGATCATGTTGTCCATGATGTTGGCCATCCGCTTCACATAGGAACGGCCGTCCTGCACCACCATGAAGGGCGCGAGCGTGCCGGGCACATACTGGCGCGGGATATAGACCCAGACATGGCGCAGGTAGGGGCCGGGCGCGGAAAGTCCGCCGGGCGGGGCGACATAATTGCCGTGCGCGTCGCGCTCCATTTTCCCCACACGGACAATGCCGGGATAGATCTTGCTGTCTTCGGAATAGAGGATGAACTCTCGGATGTCGCCTTGCGGCACATCCGGATTGGCGATGGCTTCCGGCGCGTTGGCGTAATTGGGGCCGATGACGCTGTTCTCGGCCGTCACCGCGGGCGGCGGGGTGGGAAATTTCGGCTGTTCCGGTACCTGCTGCGCCGAAGCCGACAGGACCCATGCAGAAGCAGCCAGCAGCGTCAGTATCCTGATGCGCGTCATGCGATCCCCCTTGTTTCAAATCCCGGCTTCAGCCCTTGGGATAGTCCCGCCACAGCCATTCGAGCGCCGACGGCAGGGTCTGCATCACCACGCGGCCGTCAACATGGCGCGAGTCCTCGGACCAGACATACTTGTAGTCATAGCCCTTCTTCTTCAGCACTGCCGCCATGCGGTTGTTGGCCAGCGGCCAGTTGTGCCAGGTGTTTTCCGGATCGTCGAAGTGAAGGTCCTGGGCACTGACATGCATCCACATGCGGATCGGCTTTT
>CANKIV010000171.1 GCA_947482125.1 Alphaproteobacteria bacterium | reverse complement strand
CGTCTTCTCCAAGATCGACCAGCAGACCGGCGAGGTCACCTATCGCAGCGACATCCTGGCCCAGAAGACCAACCAGTGGTTTTCGTCATGCCCCGGACCGCAGGGCGGGCATGACTGGCAGGCGACCAGCTACAACCAGCCCACCGACCTCCTGATCATTCCGCTCAGCCAGAGCTGCGTGATGATCAAGGGCCTGGATGTGGAGCAGAAGCTGGGTGGCGGCGGCACCGCGGCGTCACAGCAATTCTACTTCATGCCCGGCACCAAACAGAACCTGGGCAAGCTGGTGGCCTATCGCACCAGCGACATGAAGGAGATGTGGTCCTGGCAGCAGCGCTCGCCCTTCCTGTCGGCGGTTCTGTCCACCGGTGGCGGCGTCGCCTTCGTCGGCGACTTCGACCGCAACTTCAAGGCGGTGGAAGTGGCGACCGGCAAGGTGATCTGGCAGACACGGCTGGGCAACACGGTGCAGGGCTATCCGGTCAGCTTCAGCCTGGACGGCAAGCAGTATATCGCCGTCACCACCGGGCTCGGCGGCGGCAGCCCGCAGCAGAAGCCGACCATGCTTCTGCACGAGGTCCATCGCCCCGCCACCGGCCACCAGCTCTATATCTTCGCACTACCCGACTGATTACTTCGCGGGTACCGGCATGTGCAGGGTCATCATCGCCAGGCCCTGCGGCTCGACATACCAGTGCGGGGTGTTGGACGGGATCAGGATGTAATCGCCCTTGGCGACCTTGCGGGACATGCCGCCGGTGATCGCGCCATTGGCAAGGGTGCCGCCGGTCACCAGGGTGCAGCCGCCTTCCAGGATCTCGACCAGTTCGGACTGGGTGGGATGGATCGAGGCGTTGGTCTGCCTGGCCCGGTATTCCATCATCACCGGATAGCCTTCGTCATTGGCGATCAGGATGTTCATGTTGCCGCCGCTGGCCTTGGCCTTGGCGATCATAGCGGCCACATCGGCGCCGGAACTGAACAGCTTGACCGGGTGCTGCACCGGCTGCGCCAGAGCGGGAAGGGGCAGCGCCAGCAGGGCGCAAAGCAAAGTCGTCTTCATGAAATCCTCCAAAGAAAAAGGCCGGTCTCGCGACCGGCCCGGTTGTTATTGCGTGGCGCCGGCTTCGGCGTCGTAATTGTGAAGCCCTTCGGGGCGCGGATTGATGGCGACGCGGGTGGACATGCCGTTGCCCGCCCAGCTGGCGCGGTGCCAGCGGCCCTGCGGCGCATAGACGATGTCGCCGACCTCGGCGGTGAACACCTTCATGCCTTCCATCTTGTAGTCGATGGTGCCCTCGGCCACGACCCAGAATTCGTTGTAATCGACGTGGAAGTGGCCCTTGTTGCTGTCGGGGGGCGTCGGCGTGCCCTTGCCGCGGATCACGTTCATGAAATTGTTGCTGTCCTTCACAAAGGGCGCATTGCCGCGCGCCGGCGGCCGGTTCACGAAGTCCCCCCAGAAATCCAGATAGGGCTTGTTTTCGGACGTGTAGGGATCGGGACCGGTGCGATAGCTGACCTTTTCATAGTGCTTGCCGGATGCGCTCGGCGCGGTGTCGTTGCCCGCCACCGGATAGAGCGGCGTGCGGCCGCTGCGCGTCACTTCAAAGCGCACGCTGGGCTCGCTGCCGACGGTTTCCATGGAATAGGGGGTGCGGAACGGCGCCTGCACCATGAAGCCCTTGCTGGCGACGAAAGGCTGCTGGCCTTCGATGGTGAAGCGGATCTGTCCCGATGCGATGTACCAGAAGGCGCGGTCATCGGCCCAGAATTGCGGCTTGGTCTTTTCGCCCGGCGCCATCTGGATGTAGTTGGCGGTATAATCCTGGTCGCGCACGATCGGCTGCACCCAGTTCTTCTCGCCCTTGTGGGCGGCCATGATTTCGGCGAGGCGCCAGACCGGCTTGTTGGGCGCCTTCCAAAGAGTCATCGGTACCGGTTTGGGCGCCCAGGCATAGAGGATCGCGCCCTGCTGGGCGGCGGCCGGAATCGCGGCGGCCAGGACGAGGGCGCTGACGCCAAGGCAGGCAAGTTTGCGGAATGACGACATTTTTCTCCCCGAACGGTGTTGTTGTTGGCGCGAACCATGTCCCAGATATATTTGCAAAACAACAGCGCCGGCCCCGCCAAACGGGTGTATCATGCAGTGGCAACTTTCCCCGTGGAGACTGGGTATGAAGGTTCAATCCGCACTGTTTGCCCTGGCCCTGGCGCTGCCCACCGCAGCCTCCGCCCAGATCGTCGTCTCGACCTCGAACGCCCTGGCGCATAACTGCTTTCTGGCCGCCAAGGCTGGGGTGAAGCCCCGCGAGGGCCTCAGGCTCTGTGA
Source organism: Alphaproteobacteria bacterium (assembly GCA_947482125.1). Lineage (GTDB taxonomy): Bacteria > Pseudomonadota > Alphaproteobacteria > Micropepsales > Micropepsaceae > Rhizomicrobium. Next base: position 3,256 of record CANKIV010000171.1, on the reverse strand, counting down.
TGCGGCGCTGCGCAATGATCCGCTGAACATCCGTGACCGCGCCGCCACCTATGGCAATCGCGGCGTGCTGCAGGACTTGGCGAACGAAGTGGAGAAGGCCGAGACCGACTTCCGGACCGCCATCCGGCTGGATCCGGGTCTGGGCGACCCGTACGTCAATCTGGGATCGATGCTGATCCGCAAGAAGCAGTTCGACGAAGCCATCGCGCAGATCGACAAGGGCCTGGCGCTGGGCATGAGCTTTCCCGCCGTCGGCTATTATGACCGCGCCCTGGCCTATGATTATCTCGGCCGCTATCGTGAAGCCTATCGGGATTACCAGAAGACGCTGGAACACGATCCCGGATTCAAGCTGGCCAGCGACCGGCTTAAGGATTTCGTCGTCACGCGCACGCCTGGGCAAAGCTGATACCGGCATGCGCGAAACCGACAAGCTTGCGGTCCTCTGCCGGCAATGCGGCCAGGATTCCCATCATCAGCTCGGCTGGCTGAGAAGCCAGACCATGCTGGCTTGCCCACTATGCGGCAACGATGTCACCAGCCAGATGCAACAGACGTTGCAAGACGTGGGAGAGGACGAGGGCCGAAGCTAGAACAGCGGCCCCTTGTCCAGCTTGGCCACCGCGCTAGCTTTTCCGCGGCGCCGGCTTGAAGGACATCTTGTTCGACCGCTTGAAGGCCGCATGTTCCGCCTTGGTGGTCGGCAGGCGCGGACTCGCTTTAGGCTTGGGCGTGACAGGCTTGGGGGGTGTTTTTTCCATAGGGGCTTGTACGCCGGGCCTGCAATTCTCCCCAGCTTCATCTACAATTTCCCATAATATTACTTATACGAGAATTTGGACTGTGCGGGGATATGGCGGCTTGCGGGCCGGTGCGCCCGTCCCTCCAATGCCGTGATGACGAGTCCGCCACCCGAGATGAAACCCAGCCGCGACATCGCGGTGCTGCTGGAAGTGATGCGCCGGCTGCGCGGCCCCGACGGCTGTCCCTGGGACCGCGCCCAGAGTTTCGCGACCATCGCGCCTTACACCATCGAGGAAGCCTATGAGGTCGCCAGCGTCATCGCCGACGGCGATCTCAAATCCCTGCCCGGCGAACTGGGCGACCTGCTGTTCCAGGTGGTGTTCCACGCCCGCATGGCCGAGGACGCCGGGCTGTTCGATTTCGGCGATGTGGTGGAAGCGGTGACCGCCAAGATGATCCGCCGCCATCCCCATGTCTTCGGCGACGAACAGGCCAGGGCCGACGCCGCCAGCCAGAAGGATTTCTGGGAAACACTCAAGCAGGGCGAGCGGGCCAGGGCTGGCCAGACGGGGTTGCTGGACGATGTTGCCAGCGCCCTTCCCGCCCTGATGCGTGCCGAAAAGCTTCAACGCCGCGCGTCAACCGTCGGTTTTGACTGGAACAATGCCAATCTGGTCATTGAGAAGATCGCCGAGGAAGCCCGCGAGGTCGCGCAGGCACGGACCCAGGCCGAGCGCGAGGAGGAAATCGGCGACCTGCTGTTCGTCGTCGCCAACCTGGCCCGGCACCTCGAGGTCGATCCAGAGGCCGCGCTGCGCTCCGCCAACGACAAATTCACCCGCCGCTTCCGCCATATTGAAGACAGCCTGGCCGCCAAGGGCGTCAGCCCCGGCGCCGCCAGCCTGGAAGAGATGGAAGCCCTGTGGCAGGACGCCAAGAAGCGGGAAAAGGCCAGTTCATCCGCAGACTGAGGATCAGCCGCTAGCACCCTGCTCTACCGTGATTTTCTTGGGAAACCGGTTTTCAAAACGGCCCAGATCGTCGGGGTGGACACGCAAGCTGAGGCTGATTTTCCCGCCCCGGTCCCGCCGGTCCAGCACCTGGGCATGGCGGTAGGCAAAGGCCAGGGCGCTGCCGTCGGCCGCGTCCAGCTTCAGGGATAGGGTTATGTTGCCACGCGTCACGCCGGATTCGAACTCGGCCAGAAGCGCTGGAACGCCCTCGCCGGTCAGGGCCGAGACGGCCATGGTTTCGCCCTTGCGTCCCAAGAGCCCCGCCCGCTGGCCGGGCTCCAGCAGGTCGATCTTGTTCAGGACCTCGAGCATGGGGCGGTCCGGCGGCACGCCCAGTTCCTCCAGCACCGCCAGCACATCGGCCTTCTGGGCCGCCGTTTCGTCATGGGCGGCGTCGCGCACATGCACGATCACATCGGCTTCCAGAACCTCTTCCAGGGTGGCGCGGAAGGCGGCGATCAGTTCGGTGGGCAGGTCGGCGATGAACCCCACCGTGTCCGACAGGATGATCTTGCTGCCCCTGGGCAGCTTCACCCCGCGCATGGTGGGATCCAGGGTGGCGAAAAGCAGGTCCTTGGCCAGCACCGCGGACTCGGTAAGCCGGTTGAACAGGGTGGACTTGCCCGCATTGGTGTAGCCGACCAGCGCCACCACCGGGAACGGCACCTTCTTGCGCGCCTGTCGGCCCAGGCTGCGGGTGCGCTTGACCTTCTCCAGCTCGGCCTTGATGCGCACGATGCGCTCGGCAATCAGGCGGCGGTCGCTTTCGATCTGGCTTTCACCCGGACCGCCCAGAAAGCCGAAGCCGCCGCGCTGGCGCTCCAGATGAGTCCAGGACCTGACCAGGCGCGAACGCTGATAGTTGAGATGGGCCAGTTCGACCTGAAGGCGCCCTTCCCGCGTTGCGGCGCGCTCGCCGAAAATTTCCAGGATCACGGCGGTCCGGTCCAGCACCTTGCTGTTCCACGCCTTCTCGAGATTGCGCTGCTGCACCGGCGTCAGATGCGCATTGACGATGATCACGTCGGGCTCTTGCGTCTTGGCCAGGAGGCCGATCTCTTCCACCTTGCCGGTGCCCAGCAGCGTGGCGGGCGTTGGCCGCGCCAGCGGCGCGACCTCGGCCACCACCACATCCAGATGAATGGCAGCCGTCAGCCCGACCGCTTCGGCCAGGCGTGCCTGCGCATCCCTCAAGGCGCGCGACGAAGCCGTGCGGCCTTTGGGCTCTACATGGATGACGAAAGCTTTGGTACCCAACTCAGCCTTCGGCCGGCTCGTCCTGGAGCTGGATCGGGCCCATGGGCATCACGGTCGAAATCGCGTGCTTGTAGACCAGCTGGGACTGGCCATCGCGGCGCAGCAGGACGCAGAAATTGTCGAACCAGGTGATGTTGCCCTGGAGTTTGACGCCATTGACCAGAAAGATGGTGACGGCGGCTTTGCTTTTTCGGACGGCGTTTAAAAACGTGTCCTGAGGGTTCTGTTGTTTATCGCTCATG
>CANKIV010000170.1 GCA_947482125.1 Alphaproteobacteria bacterium | reverse complement strand
GCCTGCAGATCCACCGTGGCGCGGCGCGCCGCTTCCAGCCGCGCCGGATCGGCCTTGCAGGCCGCGGAAGCGCGCGGATAGATCGTTTCCAGCTCTTCCATGCTGACAGGGGATTCGTCCGGATATGGCCCCACGAAATTGGGATCGAAATAGACCGGCGCGCTGCCCATCACCTCGATCTCGGTGATCAGCTGGCCCATCTGCAGGCCCCAGTCGCCCAGATGCACATCGCTGACGACCTTCCAGCCATTGGCCCGGTAAAGGCGTTGCAGGCAATCGCCAATGATGGAAGAGCGCAAATGATGAACCGCCATCGGCTTGGCGATGTTGGGACCGCCGAAATCGATCACCACCGTCTTGCCAGCGCCCGTTCCCGGCGCGCCCAGTGTGTCGTCCTTCGCCAGCGCGTCCGCGCGCAGGCTTAGCGCCGCATCCGACAGGTCGAGATTCAAAAAACCCGGGCCGGCAATTTCCACCTTGGCGAAGATCGGTTCGGCCTTGAGCCGCGCGGCGATCTTCTCGGCAATGGCGCGAGGATTGGCCTTGGCAGCTTTAGCAGCGGCAAGCGCGCCGTTGCACTGGAACTGCGCCAGGTCGGGCCGGTCGGATGCCGTCACCCGTCCGAAATCCTCGGGCAAGCCTTCGGCGACAAATGCCGCCCCGGCAAGCCGCGACAGCTCGGCTGCCAAAGACGTCATGGCAGGTAGCGGCCCTTCTTCTTGTTGTATTCGATCTGCTCGGGCGTCAGCTGGAAGCCGGCCAGCAGCTGGTAGTTCCAGGGCAGCTTGCCGTTGTCGATCTTGATGCGGGTCTGGTTGGGCGCTTCCTTGATGGTGCTGGTGGCGGCGCCCGGGGCGAAGGAGAATTTCAGGGTGTAAGCATGCTTGGCGTAGATTTTGGAGCCTTCATGCACCACCACGAAATAGGGCACCGAATAGGAGGCGCTCGTGCTGGAGGGCGCGCGGGTGGCCCGGAAAGTCAGATCGAGCGACGCCCGCACCACCTGGGTGCTGTTGTTGTAGACGCAGTCCGCCTCGGCGCGGTCCAGGGAGACGGAATACAGCTCATTGGCCAGGTCGGGCGTGGTGCCGGGGCGGAAAAAGGTCACGTTGGCGGTGTCATTCAGGATCGCCGGGATCGGGCAGACCGTGATCTTCTGGCTGCAGCCCAGCAGCGGCAGGGCAACGAGGGCAACCAGGGCCAGGGGACGCAGAGACATCAACGCGGTTCTTCCTGTGCTTGACTTTTGCCCGCCCGGGCCCGACTTCTCCCAACCGCCAATTTGGGCGGCGGACCATAGCCAAGCAGACCTGTGATGGAAAGCATAGAACGCCGAAAAAGCCAAGCTTTCCTGTATTTTAGGCAGGGAGCCTGATCCCTCATGGCCGTCTATACCGAGGTCAGTTTCGAGGAGCTGGAGCGGCTGCTGGAGCAGTACGATATCGGCAAGCCCCTGTCCTTCAAGGGCATCGCCGAAGGCATCGAGAATTCCAATTTCTACCTGCAGACCGACCGGGGGGCCTTCATCCTGACCCTGTATGAAAAGCGGGTGAACCCGGATGACCTGCCCTTCTTCCTGGGACTGATGGAGCATCTGGCGGAGCGGGGCATACACTGCCCGCTTCCCGTGAAAACCAGGGATGGCACCTCGCTGGTCAGCCTGAACGGCCGCCATGCCGCCATCGTCACCTTTCTGACCGGCATTTCCCTGCGCCGGCCCGATGCCGCGCACTGCGCCGCCGCCAGCACCGTCCTGGCCGAGCTGCACAAAGCGGGCGAAGGCTTCGCGCGCCGCCGCACCAATGCGCTGGGGCCGAAGGGCTGGCGGCCGCTGGCCGAGGCGATTCAGGGCGCGGACACCATCGAGGATGGGCTTGGGGCGATGATTTCCGCTTCGCTGGAGGAGCTGGTCGCGGCCTGGCCCAGCGGGCTGCCGAGCGGCGTGATCCATGCCGATTATTTCCCCGACAATGTCCTGTTCATGCAGGACCAGGTCGGCGGGGTGATCGATTTCTATTTCGCCTGCAATGATTTCTACATCTACGACCTGGCGATCATGCTCAACAGCTGGTGCTTCGAGCTGGACGGCAGCTACAACATCACCAAGGGCCAGGCGGTGATCCAGGCCTACAAGGCGGCGCGCGCGCTGAGTGACGCGGAAGTCGCCGCCCTGCCCGTCCTGATGCGCGGCGCCGCCCTGCGCTTCCTGCTGACGCGCACATATGACTGGCTGAACCCAGATCCCAATGCGCTGGTGCGTCCCAAGGACCCCCGCGAGTATTCCAAGAAGCTGCGCTTCCACAACAAGGTGAAGCACGCGCGGGAATACGGGCTTTGATAGATATTTTTACCGACGGCGCCTGCTCGGGCAATCCCGGCCCCGGCGGCTGGGGCGCCATCCTGCGCACCGGCCATCACGAAAAGGAATTGTCCGGTGGCGACAAAGCCACCACCAACAACCGCATGGAATTGATGGCGGTGATCGAAGGCCTGAAGGCGCTGAAACAGAAAAGCGCCGTCACCATCCATACCGACTCCCGCTATGTGATGGACGGGGCGTCGAAATGGATTCTGGGCTGGAAGAAAAAAGGCTGGAAGACCGCCGACAAGAAGCCGGTCAAGAACGAAGACCTGTGGCGCATTCTGGACGACGAAATCGCCAAGCACACAGTGCATTGGGTCTGGGTCGCGGGTCATTCCGGCCATCCGGAAAATGAAAGAGCGGACCAATTAGCGCGGGACGCCATCCCGCGCTAATTCTGGCCGCACGAATAATTACGGCAGTTGCGTGATCATGTGTTCGGCCGAAGAAACCTCGAACGCGCCCGGCTCTTCCACATTCACCGTCTTCACCACGCCATTGTCCACGACCATGGAATAGCGCTGGCTGCGCTTGCCCATGCCGAACTTGCTGGCGTCGAATTCCAGGCCCAGGGCGCGGGTGAATTCGCCGTTGCCGTCGGCCAGCATATGGACCTTGCCGTCCGACTTCTGGTCCTTGCCCCAGGCGCCCATCACGAAAGCGTCATTGACCGAGACGCAGGCGATGGCATCCACGCCCTTGCTCTTCAGCGTCTCGTAATTCTGCACGAAGCCGGGAACATGCTTGGCCGAACAGGTGGGCGTGAAGGCGCCGGGCAGCGCGAACAGCGCCACCTTCTTGCCGGCGAAAAAATTGTCGGTGTTTACGGGCGTGGGCTTGCCGTCCTGCATTTCCATCAGGGTGGCGGAGGGAATCTTGTCACCTGGTTTGATCGTCATTCTGCTCTCCTTGGTTAGCCCAGTTCGGGGGCCGCTGCCGTGTTGTAATGCCTGGCGATGTATTCCAGTGCCGCCGCGCCATCGAGCGCGTGGGAAAAATAATAGCCCTGGCCGAATTCGCAGCCGATCCTGGCCAGGAACTGGGCATCGGCTTCGCTTTCGATGCCTTCGGCCACCACGGCGCGCTTGAGTTCATGGGCCATGGCGACAATGCCCGACAGCACCACCTCGCCGTCGGTGTCGATGTCGGTGCCGCCATGCCGGGCCAGGAAGCTCTTGTCGATCTTGACCGTATCCACCGGCAGGGTGCGGAACTCGCTCAAGGTGGAAGCGCCGGTCCCGAAATCGTCAATCGACAGTCCCGCGCCGGCGTCGCGGATGCGCGCCATGATCTGGGGCATCTTGGGATCGGAGGCGATGGCGCTTTCGGTGATCTCGAGATTGAGCGTGCCCGGGGCGATGCCACTGCCCGACAGGATGGTCTTGAGCAGCGCCTCGAAGCCGGAATCCTTGAGTTGGCGGCGGGAGAAATTCACACTGACAAACAAAGGCGGCTTGAGGGGAAAATAGCGCTGCCAGTGCGCCAGGTCGGTGGCGGCGCGCTCCAGCGCGAAACGGCCCAGCCCCACGATCAACCCGGTCTCTTCGGAATGGGCGATGAAGTCGCCGGGCGAGATCAGTCCTTTGATCGGATGCTGCCAGCGCAGGAGCGCCTCAAAGCCCGCAACGCTGCGGTCGCTGAGGCGGATGATGGGTTGGTAAAACACGTCGAGCTGGTCAGCGGCCAAAGCGTGACGCAATTCGCTTTCCAGTGCCACGCTGTCGCCGGGCGCCAGGGTCTCCAGGTCGGTGGAATAGACCCGGGCACAGGCCCCGCCCTGCCGCTTGGCGGAAATCAGCGCCAGCTCGGCATTCTTGATCAGGGCCAACGGGTCTTCGCTCTGCGCGCCCGTGGCCAGCCCGATGCTGCAGGGGGCAAAGACTTCGCGCCCTTCGACGCCGTAAGGCTTGCCACAGACTTCCGCCAGGGCATTGCCGATGGGCTGCGGCGCGCGGCGCGGATTGGCGAACAGGAAGGCAAAGCTGTCACCGCCGGTGCGGAATATCTGCGCCGGCTCGCCCAGGCCGGTCAGCCGCTGCGCCACCTGCCGCAGAATGTCATCGGCGCCCCGGTCTCCAAGGCTGGCGTGAATGGCTTTGAAACGGTCGATGTCCAGGAGCACAAACAGCGATTTGTCGAAGCCCGCGCCCAGCGCATCCAGCGCCTCCATCAGCGCCACGCGGTTGCCCAGCCCGGTCAGCGTATCGCGCGGCAAAGCGGCTTCGCGCTTGCGCGCGCTTTCCGCAGTCTGCGCCGCGAATTCGGCTTCCTTGCGCTGCGTGATGTCGGAGAGCAGGCCGAGGCAATCGGACGGTACCTGCTGTTCGCTGACGATGGTGGCGCGCAGCTCCAGCCAGCGATACGGCCCGCTACCGCCGCGGGCGCGGAATTCCAGACGGAAAGCCAGACCGGGGCGATGGCGATATTCTTCCAGGGCGCGGCCATAGACCTCGCGGTCATCGGGATGAACATGGCCGATCCAGTCGCCGTGGCTGAGCGTGGTTTCGTGCACGCTCAGCCCGATCATCTGCGCGGCCTCAGGCGAAAGCGTCAGCAGGCCGGCGCGGAAATCCATGTCGAAGACGCCCTGATGCGCAGCCCCGATGGCCGCGCGCGCCAGGCTGTTGAGCGGCGCCATGTGATCAATGACGACTTCGGGCGACGGCGCCTGGGCTTCCAGCAGTTTGGCGGCATGCGAGCCGTGCAGGAAGGGCAGCACCGCGATTTCCTCGCTGGCGATCACCGCCAGCGCCAGCAGGATCGCGCCCGCGGCGGCAAAGCCGCCGGTCGCTGCCGGACCGGTGAGATTTTCGCCCAGACCACCCACCGCCATCACGGCGGCGGCCAGCGCCACCAGCGCGAAGGCGGCGGCGCTGGGCGCGATCACCTGGGCCGCCTTGTGGCCGCGGCGTCCCGACAGGAACAGATAGGCGGCGATCGCGAGGCTGCCGATGACGATGGCGACATCGGTCAGAAACGTGGCCGCCGGCAATCCGACATAGGCCAGCGCGCCCATGGCGATCAGCCCATACACCGTGCGGTGGAAATGCTTTTCGTATTTGGGGAAGATGTCGCGAATGGGAATGATGGCATTGGCCAGCCGCGCCCCCGCTGCGAGCGCCAGCACCGTCAGGAACGCCGACAGGCCATAAGGACCGCCCCGGCCGGTGGCGAGACTGGCATCGAACATGCCGGTGCCCGACAGCCAGGCCAGCAGCAGCAAAAGCAAAGTGACGGAAACCCAGCGCGGCGCGGCATGGCCGATCAGCACCGCCAACCCACCGGTGATCAG
>CANKIV010000169.1 GCA_947482125.1 Alphaproteobacteria bacterium | reverse complement strand
GCGCCACGACTAGGGAATGCAAAAAGACCAGCACCAGCAGCGCCAGCGCAGCGATGCCCATCACGCGGCTGCCCACGCTGTCCTGGGGATTGGAGAGATAGACCTGCAGCTCCCACATGTAGACGGAAAAAAATCCGTAGATGGACAGCCCCCCGGCCAGACATGGCGCCCCGATGCGCCGCACGATGGAGGCCGCATTTTTCCAGACGAACTGCAGGGGAAAAAGGCGCGCGCGGTGCGTCAGAGCCGTCATGGACTTTCCCCAACCTGCCCCCGGCTAACGCCGTTCGCGATGGCCGCCAATGGAAACGATGCGTCCGGACGACAGCTTGCCGGTATCAGATCCGGTTTCATCCGCAGCTTCCACTTCGCCTTCCAGAAGGCGCGCAAAGCTGAAATAGAAGGCGCACAGCCCGCAGACACACAGCAGGGCGAAGCGCGGATATAGCGTGGCCACCAGCGAAGATGAGCCGACGACGGCAATATAGATAACCGCGCTCCAGCGCATGCCCAGCGTGTCGATCAGCCGGTGGTGGAGGTGATCGCGGCCGCCCTGGAAGATGGACCGGCCCTGAAGCGGCCGGGCGATCATCAACCTGAGACAGTCCATCACCGGAATGAAGAACCACACGATCACGGTTTCCAGGGACACAAGATGATCGGCATGGGCGCGGGCCACCAGCAGGCCCAGCGCGAAGGTGACGCCATACGACCCGCAATCGCCCAGGAAAATTTTTCCGCTGAAATTGAAAAGCAGGAATATCAGCGACAGGCCCAGCAGGATCGCCGCGATGTCAGCCATGGTCCCGGACGATACTAGGATCAAGCACCCCGCCCAGATCGCGAACATGCTTCCCACCAGGCCGTTCTGGCCGTCCGCCATGTTGACGGAATTGACGATGCCGATGGTGGTGAGACCCATCAGCGGGACATAGACCCAGGGTGAAATCGAGGTCTGCGCGAAGCTGTACCAGTTCAGGGTGGATGAAATCAGCTTGGGGTCCAGGGCAAAGGCAATGCCCGTGAAGGTGAGCAACATCAGAATGCGCAGCGGAGGTGACAGATCGCGCTGGTCGTCGACAAACCCGACCAGGCCAAGGCCAGAGGCTGACAACAGGACAGAAAGCAGTAGCGGGTTTACCGTCGGGCCCGACAGCAGCAGGGTGCCAATCATCCAGATGGTAAGGCCGGCCAGGATGGCCAGTCCGCCCACCTGAGGTGTGGGAATGGCGTGTCGCTTGCGGCGATTGTCGGGCACCGCCATCACGTCGAAACGCTCGCCGATCTGCCGCGCGCCCAGGCACACCAAAAGGGCGGTCAAAAATGCAGCAAGTGCCAGAAGCTGGGATATCATGATGAACTCATACCCAATCGCCTTGGTCAGGCCAATGCTGCGACTGCAAAAGCTTACAACACATTGTGCAACGACACATGCCCTAGAATTAATCTAATATTATCAATGGGTTGATTGACGAGCTTTATGAGCGAACGGTGCCTGAATGGCCCATCGCACCGTGTTGCAGCCAAAGACTTCCGTCTATCGGCCGGCAGGCTGGACGCTTTTCAGCACCGCCTGAATCACACGGTCCTGCGCGGCGTTGTCCAGATAGGGATGCATGGGCAGGCTGACGACCTTGCCGCACAGCGCTTCGCTCACCGGCGTCGGCGCGCTGGGGTAGACGGCATAGGCCGGCTGGCGCGACAGCGGCACCGGATAATAGACCATGGTCGGCACGCCGGCCTCTTTCATGTCGGCCTGGAATTTGGTGCGGTCTTCCACCTGCAGCGTGTATTGCGCCCAGGTCGAGGTCGCCCCATTGATCACACGGGGCGTGACGATGCGGTTCGATCCGGCAAAGGCATCATTGTAGCGCCCGGCCACGCGGCCCCGCGCGTCGATCTCGTCCGGAAAAATCTTCAGCTTCTCGATCAGAATCGCGGCCTGGATGGTGTCGAGGCGTGAATTCAGCCCGATATGGACATGTTCATAGCGGTGAGCGCCCTGGCCGTGCATGCGCAAGGAGAGCAGCAGGTCTTTCAGACCATCGTCGTTGGTAAAGCAGGCGCCGCCATCGCCATAGCAGCCCAGCGGCTTGGCAGGAAAGAAACTCGTCGCCGCCGCGTCGCCGATGGCACCCGCGCGCTTGCCGTCCAGAAGGCCGCCGAAACCCTGTGCGGTGTCGCAGAACAGTTTCAGCCCTTCGCGCGCCGCGATGGGCGCCAGCGCGCGGTAATCGGCGGGCTGACCGAACAGGTCCACCGGCATCACCACCTTGGGTGTCAGCTTGCTTTCACGCTTCACCAGCGCAATCGCCGTTTCCAGGCTGGCCGGATCCATGTTGAAGGTATCGGGGAGCACATCGACGAACACCGGCGAAGCGCCCGCCAGCGCCACAACCTCGGCGGTGGCGGCAAAGGTGAAGGCCGGCACGAACACGGCATCACCGGGACCAACACCCCAGGCGCGCAGAACCAGCAGCAGCGCATCCGTGCCATTGGCGCAGGCGATGGCGTGTTTCACCCCGGCCCAGGCCGCGATGTCTTTCTCGAACTGCGTCACTTGCGGCCCAAGGATCCATTGCCCGCCTTCGACCGCGGCGCGGATGGCGGCATCGAGCGGCGCGCCCAGACGGCGGCGCTGGGCCTGCAGATCGATGAAAGCGATGGATTGGCTCATACGGGTCCGCCTTCGAGATTCATCCGGTTTTTAGCGCGCTGCACGCGCCTCCGGCACAAAAATTGTTGCAGAATAAACCCCAGGTATCTTCAGGCCGGCTTGTTCTCGGCCGGCGCGCGGCCATACGTGTCTTCAAAGCGCACAATATCGTCTTCGCCCAGATAGGCGCCCGACTGCACTTCGATCAGATGCAGGGGCTCGGTGCCGGGATTCTCCAGCCTGTGCTTAGCGCCCAACGGAATATAGGTGGATTCATTGCTGTTGAGCGGGAATTGCCGCTCGTCGCAGGTCACCAGCGCAGTGCCCTGCACCACGATCCAGTGCTCAGCGCGGTGGTGGTGCATCTGCAAAGACAGCTTGGCGCCCGGATTGACCACGATGCGCTTGACCTGGAAGCGCGGCCCGGAATCGATGCTCTCATAGGCGCCCCAAGGCCGGTGCACCACAGCATGATGGATATGCTGTTCGCGCCTCTGGCCTTCGAGCCGCTCGACGATCTTCTTGACGTCCTGACAGGCGTCGCGGTGGCTGACCAGCACCGCGTCCTTGGTGACCACTACCACCAGATTTTCCACGCCGATGGCCGCCACCAGCGGACCTTCGCTGCGGATATAGGAATTTCTCACGCCTTCGGTGAGGACGTCGCCTTGAAGGGCATTGCCGTCGGCACCACGCGCGGCGATATCCCACAGCGAGTGCCAGGAGCCGACATCGCTCCAGCCCATGTCCACCGGCACCACCGCGGCGCTGGTGGCTTTTTCCATCACCGCATAGTCAATGGAGTCCGACGGACAGGCGAGGAAGGCCGGCTCGCCCAGGCGGATGAAATCCAGGTCCTGATGGCCATGCGCCAGCGAGTCGCGGCAGCAGGCCAGCATGCGGGGCTGCTGCCGTTCCATCTCCGCCAGAAAGCTCTTCGCCTGGAACAGGAACATGCCGCTGTTCCAGAAATAGCCGCCGGAATCGAGATAGGATTGCGCCGTCGCCCGGTCGGGCTTTTCCACAAAGCGTTCAACCGCGAAGACCCCGGGCGCGAGCGCGGCGGCGCTCTTGATATAGCCATATCCGGTTTCCGGCCCCGCCGGCTTGATTCCGAATGTCACCAGCGCGCCCTGCTGCGCCGCCGCACGCGCCATGGCGATACCCGCCCGGAACGCGCCCACATCCAGCACCACATGGTCGGACGGCATGATCAGCATCAACCCGTCGGGACGATCCTGCATGATCTGCAGCGCCGCGATGGCGGCGGCCGGCGCGGTGTTGCGCCCGGCCGGTTCCAGAATGATCTTTGCGCCCTTGATGCCGGCGGCCCTGAGCTGCTCGGCGATCAGGAAGCGATGATCCTGGTTGGAGATCACGATCGGGGCCGTGAAGCTTTCGCCTTGGGCGCGCACCGCCGTTTCCTGAATCATGGAGCGTGTACCGGCCAGCGGCAGAAACTGCTTGGGCAGCGCCTTGCGTGACAGCGGCCAAAGCCGGGAGCCTGACCCGCCCGAAAGGATGACGGGGGTGATGGTGTCGCTGTGCGGCATGCGGAGAGTCCGTACGTCCTTTTCCAAAACCACCGGCTACTGCGCCAGATACTCGCGGGCCAGAATTTTGCCCTCTTCTACTCCCGGCTGGTCGAACGGGTCGACCCCCATCAGCCGTCCCATGATGATGGTTTCCAGCATGAAGTGCATCATCAGGGCCCCGACATGGAATTCGTCCACTTGGGGCAGATGGATGTGGCGCACGGGGCGGCCGTTCTTGAACAGGGTCTGCGCCGTGGCCCTGGCCTCCGCGTCCACCAAGTCGCCTAGCTTTTTGCCCGCCAGATACTGCAGGCCCAGCGCCTTGGCGCGGGCGCGCGGGGCAGTTGGGCCCTTGCCCTTGGTATCCACCGTCACAAGCGTGAACAAAGCGGTGCCCGGGCCATCGCGAAACATCTGGAGCTGGCTGTGCTGGTCCACCGGCCCAAGCACCGACACCGGCGTCGAGCCCTTGCCGTCCTTGCCCAGGCTTTCCGCCCAGAGTTGCCGCCACCAGCCGCCGAACACCGCCAGATCGTCGGCATAGGGCCACAGCACGGTGGTGGCGAGCTTGCCCTCTTCGCTGAGCGCCTGGTGCAGCGCCGCACCCACCGCGGCGGGCGCTTCGCCGGGCGAACCGGCGCCCAGCACGTCCATCAGCACCGCCTGCGCGCCGGCGCGAAGCTGTTTCACATTCAGCCCCATCAGCAGCGCCGGCAGCAGGCCGACCATGGTCAGCACCGAATAACGCCCGCCCACGCCCAGCGGATGATCGAGCTTCACCGCATCGATTGAGTCAGCGAAATCGGCCAGCGCGCTTTTGTGCGGCTCGGTGATGACGGTGAAATGCTTTTCCAGCGCGCGGACGCCCTCTTTCTCCAGCGCGTCAGCCGCCGTCAGCACCTGCATCAGGGTTTCGGCGGTGCCGCCCGACTTCGAGATCGCGACGAAATGCGTCTTCTTCAGGTCGAAGCGCTTCAGCGCCTTTGACCAGCTGAAGGGATCAGGATTGTCGTGAAACTCCACGAACGGCTTGCCCAACTTGCGCAGCGCCGTCAGCGCCTGCCCGCCCAGGCTGGAACCGCCGATGCCCAGCACCGCGACGGTGGTAAAGCCTTTCAGAGCCGCAGCCCGGCGGGTCGCGGCGCGCACATCATCCGTGCGCGCCGGAATGCCCAGCAGTTCGAGCGTCTTGTCCTTGTGCTGCGTCCGCAACCATTCCAGCGCCGCCACGGTGCCGCCCAGCGTCTTGCCGTAGCGGGTGGGCGACGGCGCACCCGCGCCCGTCAGGGCCAGGTCCAGCGAGATGCGAAGCGGGGATTTCGGCATGCCTCAACCTTCGGATTCGATCCGCGCCTTGAGAATCTTGTCGGGTTCACCGCTGATGGCGCCGTTATTGTGTTCGCCGCCCTTCTTGATCTTGTCGACATTGTCCATGCCTTCGACCACCTGGCCCCACACCGAATATTGC